>JAABPZ010000094.1 GCA_011391755.1 Methanothrix sp.
AAGCATCATTGTGAAGATAAAAAACGACCTGAAAAGATATCACAAAGACGAGGCCTATGATGCCACCACGGCTCGCGATATGCTCGCCTCGCTCATGAGCATCCTGTCCATGATAAAGTATGCCCTGGCGGGCATAGGTGCTATTTCACTTCTGGTGGGGGGAATTGGCATCGCCAATGTCATGATGCTCACTGTAAAAGAGAGAATTCGGGAGATCGGGGTCATGAAGGCCTTGGGCGCGACCACAAGGGACATTCGCATGCAGTATCTTCTGGAGGCGGGAGTGTTGGGGGTGGTCTCCAGTATCATAGGCATTGTTATGGGGGTGACGGTCTCCTATCTCATAGGATCGTTGGCATCTCTTCCTTCGGCCATAACCGCCCAGTCTCTTTTGCTGGGGCTGCTCTTCGGGGTGGTTACCACGACGATTGCCGGGGTCTATCCGGCCAACCGGGCCGCAAAGCTTGATCCCATCGAGGCGCTGCGGGCGGAATGAGCCGCTCGCCCGGTGTCTGGCAGAATAAAATAAATATTTTTTTAGATTTTTGATAAGGCCATTTGCTATTGGCTGTGGAATCGCAAGAAAAAGGATTTTCTAGAAGTTAGGGCGGGGCGATATATCAATTCAGATTAAACCTCTTATCATCAACATCGCCCTTACCTCTACAAAATGATTGCAGATTCTAGATGATATAGATGATTGTGATTACCAAATGTATCTATTTTGTGTTCTTTCAGAATTCCGGCAACACCATAGATTATGGGTGGAGGGTGTACAGCCCTTCATCCCATCATCTTTTTGATATCCTCATCCGGTGTGCTGATCAGCTTGATGTCGTAATTGTCCACCAGGATTTTGAGCATATCCGCATTGATCCAGCCGGGCACAATGGGCCCCAGGTAAATGCCCTTGATTCCCAACGCCAGCAGGGACCAGAGAATGGCCACCGCCTTCTGCTCCATCCAGCTTACCACCAATGTGAGGGGCAGATCGTTCACGCCTACGCAAAAGAGGCCTGCCAGCGCCTGGGCCACTTCCAGGGCTACGATGGCATCGTTGCACTGACCTAGATCGATGAGCCGGGGAATGCCCTCGATGTCGCCCAGCTCCAGGTCATTGAAGCGGAACTTGCCGCAGGCCAGGGTGAGCACCACGGTATCTTTGGGCAGCTTTTGCACGAACTCGCGGTAGTAGTCCGACTTTTTGAGGGGCGCATCGCAGCCGCCTACCAGGAAGAATCTCTTGATCTTGCCTTGCTCCACCAGCTGTTTGATCTTGGCAGCATGGCCCAGCAAGACCGTGGTGGAAAAGCCGGTGGTGAGCATGTACTCGCCGGGCGCGTCGGGCAGCTTTGGCAGGGAGCGGGCCATGGCGATCACCTCGGAGTAGTCGTAGCCGTCGATGTGCTTTACCCCGGGCAGGTGAACCGGTCCGCCTGTGAACATGCGATCTTTGTACTCCTCTTGGGGGATAAGGAAGCAGTTGGAGGTTCCCAGCAGAGCCATAGGATACAAAGCGAAGAGCTTTCGCTGGTCGAACCAGGCTTTGCCCAGGTTTCCGGCCAGGTTCCTGTACTTTCGCAGGCCCGGATAGCCGTGGGCGGGCAGCATCTCGGAGTGGGTGTAGATGAAAACGTCGCTGCCCTCTACTTGGCTGAGGAGCTTGTCCAGAGCATGCAGGTCGTGGCCGGTGACCAGAATGCCGTGGCCTTTGACGGTGCCGGTCTTCACCTGTGCGGGCGTCGGCTCGCCGAAGGTCTCGATGTGCGCCTTCTTGAGCAGTTGCATGGTCTTGATGTTCATCTCCCCCGCCTTGACTGCCAGGTTCAGAAATTCCTGGGGATCGAAGTTGACATTAGTAAGTGTCGAGAAGAAGCCCCGCTCGATGAAGGCGTCCACCTCCGGGTCGGTGTAGCCCAATTCCCGTGCATGGTAAAGATAGGCGCTGATGCCCTTGATTGCGAAGAGCAGGTTGTCCTGCAGACGGGCCACGATCGCTTCCTTTCCACATACTCCTTTGATGGTGCAGCCTGTGCCTCCGGCCGTTTGGGAGCACTGGTAGCAGAACATATCCGGTTTCTCAATGGCAGCCATTTTCTTTTTCCTCCATTTTAATTGATCTCAATTATGGTATACTAAGGATACCAAGGTATTTAGCCTAGGGCGTTTCTGCAAAGATACCATGCAGGAAGGATGCACTGTAAACCTGACCGTCAAGTACATCGCCAGAAAATGGACGTTGCTCATTCTCCTGGAGCTCTACAAGGGCGAAGGGCACACCCGTCGCTTTTCCGAGCTGAAAAGCTGCCTTTTCGGCATCACCCAAAAGGTGCTCTCGGCGCGCCTGCGGGAGCTGGAGAAGGAAGGCCTCGTCGAGAACAAAGTGGACAGCACATCTTTTCCCGTGAAGAGCGAGTACACTCTCACGCAGAGCGGTCTTGAGATCATCGATATCGTCAAGGATATGAAGCGTTGGGCGTTGAGATGGAAGATCACCAACATCAAGTGCGGCTGCCAGGACTGCCAGCAATGTGTGCTGTGAGGATTCTGAAATAGCCTATCCTTGCTCTCCCAATGGCGGCAAGATGCCCAGTTGCTGCATCAGTCCCAGCAAATTAGCCTCGCCCCAGAGCTCTGCAATCCTGCCGTTTTCTATGCGAAATATCTCAATGCCCGTCATGGTTATGTTCTTGCCAGTGGCCGGCAGGCCCATGAAAGTGCCCTTGTGAATGCCTCGGGCTGTGAAGCGGGCGGCAACCATTTCTCCATCTGCCACCATATCCTCCACAGTAACATCGAGATGCTCAAAAGCGGCCCGGCAGGCTGTGATCACTTCGTTCATTCCCGGGACGCCAGGCGAGCAGGGAAGTGGCACGTGCAGGGTGAAATCATTGGCCAGCAGTTCGCCCGCAGCCATCAAGTCACCCTGGGAAGGCCCATGGGCAAAGAAGCGTTTGACGAGGGCTTTGTTCTCATCAATCGACATGGTTATCATTCCTCTCACAGCATCTTGGTGGCTTCTTTGGGCCGGGGTGTCTTTATCACTAATATGCAGAGCGCCTTCTGGCTCTCGTTTATCCAGCGGTGGGCAATTTTGGCAGGGCTTTCGATCAGCGTATCCGCTAACACTTCGGCTCGCTCCTCGCCTATCTCCACCACGCCCCTGCCTTGAAGCACGTAGAAGACTACATCCACGGGGGTGATATGCTTTTTCAGGGCCTCGCCCGGTTGCAAGGTGATGTGCGCCACCTGGGCGTTCTCTGTATCGCTGATGTTCCTGGCATCCACTCCATGCACATTGGGCTTGCTGTGTACGTCTTTAACCTGAACAATTTTCATCTCAATCTCACTCCCTCAAAATGTTAGTTCTATTATGAGCAGAATGGATATCAATGTATAAAGAGGCGAGCGTTTCTGCGAGTATACTACGCAATAGCCCCAGGCCAGAGACGGTCACCGGGATAAGGGAGAGGGCGCTGACGAGGGGCATATCCTATATCCTTGAGTAAAAATATTCTGGCCAATATACATTTAGGTACCATAATCTATATAAACTAAACGCCTAATAAGTAATGCATAATGCCCAAAACTACATTGACCTTATCCGAACCGATATCCAAAATGCTGAAGGTTTACACAGCACAGGTTAAAAGTAGCTTGCGGGCTCAAAGCCAGGTGGTCGAAGAGGCATTATTAGAGTTCTTCGAGAAGCGCGGCTTTAAAACCAAGGATACAAAGTAGAAATAATGGTGCAAGGAAAACTAAGGTTAAGCCGCGATGTTTTGATTGCCGTTTCCATGAGATCAATTCGCAAAACAGATCTATTTAAAAAATAAGTCGGCTATTTTGGGATATAAAATAGCCCGACCTCGGATTTTCCAGCTTTTTTCAATTCAACTAGCGTCGCCTGACAGGATAGGGCTTTCTGGGCGCTGATTTGTGCGCGCTCTCCTGTCTGGACCCTCTCGCCGTGGCCCTCCCTCTATAGGAATTGGCCGACTCGGCTGCGGCTCCTACGGCCATCTTTGCCGTTTCGGAATGGTACTGGTGCTCCATGACCTCTACTTTCGTTCTTGTCAGCCGCTCAATGCTGCGCAGGATATTGCGTTCATCTGCCGCGCAAAACGAGTATGCTTTGCCATCCGCTCCGGCACGCCCCGTGCGACCGATGCGATGGATATAGCTCTCCGGCTCGTTGGGCAGATCGAAGTTGATCACATGGGATATTTCATCAACGTCAATTCCCCTCGCGGCAATATCCGTTGCCACAAGCACCCGCAAGCGGCCTGATTTGAAATCATGCATGGCCTTGGTGCGCTGGTTTTGCGACTTGTTGCCGTGAATGGCATCGGCGTTGATCCGGCTCTTGCTCAGCGCCTCAGCGATCTTATCCGCCCGGTGCTTGGTTCGGGAGAATACCAAGACGCGTTCCATATCTTCATCAACGATAAGCCTCTGCAATAGCGGGAACTTATTGTTCTGATCCACAAAGAAGACGCTCTGCTTGATGCACTCGAGAGTGCTGGCCTGGGGGGTGGCCTCGATGCGTACTGGATCGGTGAGAAGCTTTTCTGCAAACTCGCCCGTCTCCCGGGACATGGTGGCCGAGAAGAAAAGCGATTGATGCTTGGGCGGTAGCGCCGAGACAATCCTTTTCATATCCTTGATGAAACCCATGTCAAGCATCCGGTCGATCTCATCCAGGACGAAGAACTCTACGCCTCTTAGCATAATGTAGCCCTGATTCATCAGGTCGAGCAGCCGGCCGGGCGTGGCAACCAGGACATCAACGCCTTGAGAAAGCATCTTGACCTGCGGCCCTTGACGAACCCCACCGAATACGACTGTATGCCGGAAGCGCATAAACTGGCCGTATGTGGCAAAGCTCTGGTCTATCTGTGCAGCCAGCTCTCGGGTAGGTGCGATAATCAGAGCGCGCGGAACTCCGGGGGGGGAGGGCCGGTGCTGTTCCGATATCTTCTGCAATATGGGCAGCACGAATGCTGCGGTCTTGCCTGTGCCTGTCTGAGCGATGCCCATCAGGTCTTTTCCATTCAAAAGATGGGGTATAGCCAGCGTCTGTATGGGTGTCGGTGCGGTGTATCCTTCCTTGGCCAATGCTCGGCAAAGCGGATCTATGATATTTAAATTTCCAAATGACATTCTTGCCTCTAGATAATTTTAGGTTTCGATCTTTGATTTGGTTGAAGTCCTTTGATGCGGATCCGAAAAGAAACTGGTTGAGTCGTATCTTAATGCAAAGAGATACTTCAACCGGCTGCAGAGGCACTTGGGGAAGAATGCTACTTTGTTAAAACGAAATGACAATAATATTATAATCAAATCCTTTTAATATCGCCTTGATTGCTTAGCAGGCCTTTCGCCTGTGCTTTTGGCAAGCATTCCTGGGAATATGCAGGCCTGGGTCCATTTTTCAGGGAAAGGTGTCCCGGTACCACGTCCCAAATCGGAACATGCCACGTCGGTCGTCTCTCCTGGACCAATATTCAAGCCGTCTCTGCCATTTCCAAATCTCATTTTTTCTGTTTATCCTTTTTATCGATTTCAAGAATCGATCGGTGCTCGCAAAAACATCTCAACAGCTTTTTTGAATCAATGCAAATGAAGCCTCTTTACCAGGGGTGCATCAGACTATATACCTGTCGGTCAAATAACTGCCCGCAGCCCATCAAATCTTCTTTATTAAATTGCCTGGAAACGATCTCTGAAAAAATCGCCCTTTACGGGATGGTTTTTATGCGGGATACGGGATTCGAACCCGCGAACTCCTGCGAGACAGGATCTTAAGTCCTGCGCCTTTGGCCAGCTTGGCTAACCCCGCGCTCATCAGATCTATACTTCTGGAATAAGTACTTTCCCGATGCAACAAACCTTTTTTGCGCCCTTGATTTGCAGATCGTAGTAAAAGGAAAAAAAGATAACAGCTTAAATATAGACCGCTGTTCCCGCTTCCACGTAGATTATCTTCTGGACGCCTCTTGAGAAGAACATCGTCTTCGGGTAGTTGAACTGGCCATCATAGACCCGAACATCATGGCTGCGACCACCAATCACACTGAAGC
>JAABPZ010000095.1 GCA_011391755.1 Methanothrix sp.
CTGCCATTTTTTCTTGGAAATTTTTTAAAGATCCACGATTATATTCTCTAAATTCGATTATTTCATCTATATTTAATATATTTAGCATTTCATCAGGAATCAATCTGAGGGCGTCGGGAAAGTATATAACTCTTACCAATTTAACTTAATGTCTGTTAAAAATTAGTTCTGCATTAGAAATATACGTTATGCATCGAAGCATTTATATCCTTTGGATGCTTATATTACTTAAAAATTCTAAATTGGAAGTTTTAATATGTTTCCGCGCAGGATACTACGCCAATCAAGCTTCGTGTTCGGACCGGATATCTACCGTAAACTGATACCTGAGGACCATATCCTATGCAAGATTAACAAATGCGTTGACTTCTCCTTCGTGAATAAAGCCTGTAGGGACCTTTACTCAGAAAATCAGGGCAGACCAGTAAAAAATCTCCCTGAGACAATGTTCCGTTCCGCGATAGTCCAGTACCTGATGAGCTATTCAGATAGAGAGATGGAACAAGCTGCCAGATATCATATTGTCATAAAATGGTTCCTAAGAATTCCCGTGGAAGACTCCTCATATGATCATAGTGCTCTTGGCGATTTCAGAGACAGGCTCGGTGAAGAGAGATGGAAAAAACTGTTCTTCATGATACTGAAACAAATAGAAGATGCGGGTTTTGCTAAAGGGAATCAATATGTAGATGCCACCCATGTAATTGCGAACATTGCAATACCAGGAACCATTGGCTTAATTCGACAGGGAATAAAAGCGCTAATGGAAGAAATAGAAAACGCCGATCCCAGGCTTTACGAAGAGATGGGTGGGAAAAAGATCGCTGATAAAAAAGAAAAAGTGCATACGCTGAAGCCTGAAGAAAAGAAAAAGAAGCTTGTTGAGGTCGTTGAAGAGGCAAGAGCAATTAAAGGCAAAGCCGATGAACTGGAATCGCCATCCGTCAAACAAAAAATTGAGCTGCTGGATCGGATACTGAATGAGAACACAGAAGAGAAAAATGGTGAGGTCCAGAAGAAAAAAGACCACGTAAAGGATAAATTGGTGAGCCTTGTGGATAAAGATGCACGCCATGGGGCAAAATCAGATAAAAAAACATTCACAGGATATAAAGCAAATGTAATGAAATCCGAAGACGGATTTGTGACAAATATTGAAACCACGCCAGGGAATACTTATGACGGCGATGTCCTTCTGCCACTTGTTGATGAGATGACCGCAAACGGTTCTAAACCGGAAAAAGTCGCCGGAGATACTCATTATGGGAGTGCTGAAAACAGGTTTCAGATGCTCCAGAGAAAGATAACGCTTGTGGCTCCCTTAAAGGAAGATTTCAATCCAGCAGGGCTTTTTTCTCAGCAGAAATTCAATCTGGACGAAACGGGGATAAGCTGCCCTGCCGGCAACAGGACGATGATTTCGAATTTAAACGAAAAAGAAGGGACGAAGACATTCTATTTCAAAAAAGAAATCTGTGGACAATGCGTTTTGAAAAACAAATGCACAAAACAGGAGAGAAGGACTGTTACAATAGGGAAACATCATGAACTAATTATGGAGGCTAAAGAATACAATAAAACTCAGAATTTTAAGGACGATATGAAAGAGAGATCGCACATTGAGCCGAAGCATGCCGAGATGAAACGGTCACATGGTCTCGTAAGGGTGAAGTATTGGGGGCTACCGAAGGTGAATATCCAGTCAATCATTACCAGTATTACGGTTAATGTTAAGAGGCTTGCAAATGTTATCGGTAGCGGATGCTGTCTAAAAGCGTGCTAAAAATCGAGGAAATTGTGATAATATTGAGCGTTATATTGGAGGATTGGTGCCTATTTTAGAAAATGATTCATATTTTTCTCAATAATCCTCAAAATTAGGCTCCAAAGGACTAAAATCAAGGGCTAAACCGACGCCCTCATCTCCTTTTAATGATATCGGATCTGAGTATGTCGAGCCAAAGGGATTTTCGCTGCCCTGCCCCATAGCAGATATACAGAGCACATTCAGCATGATCAAAATGAGAACCAGCCATGATTTCATCATTTACACCTCAGTTGATCCTTATTGATTATTAATCTGAAATAGTTTATGGTTGCAGTTGTTGGAATCATAAAATAAAAATTGAGAACGGGAAAAGAGCTATCCCGCTCCGCCCACCGTCGCCTCTGCCGCCAGGAGGTGCGGCGATCCGTCGCTCACGGGCACCAATTGCCCAGCCTTCCCGCAGCGCCCGCTGTTGAACTTGAGGTCATTTCCCACCGCCCGGACATGCAGCAATGTTTCGAGAATCTTGCCGGACAGGGACACATCTCGCAAAAGCCGCGTCTTCTCTCCCTTTTCCACCAGATAGCCTCTCTTGGCATTGAACTGGAAGACGCCTTCACCAGTGCTCACCTGGCCGCCCCGGCTGCCGCACAGGTAGACTCCGTCCCCCATCTCCGCAAGGATCTCTTCCAATTTCCAATCTCCGTTGGCGATGTAGGTATTGCTCATGCGCACCACTGGACGATCCAAGCCCTCGGCGCGGGCATTGCGCGGCACACCGCCCAGCCGGGCTGCCGTCTCGCGGGAATTGAGATACGACTTGAGGATGCCCTTCTCTACTAGAACCGTTTCCTGGGCTAGGCTTCCCTCATCGTCAAAGGGGTAGTAGCCGTTTTGCATCAAACTGGGATCGTCCTTGACCGTCACCATTTCTGAACCGATCTTCTGGCCCAGCATTCCTTCCAGACAGGAGTCGCCCTCTAAAATGATGTCTCCCTCAGTGGCATGGCCTACTGCCTCATGAACGAAGACTCCGGCCAGCTCCTGATCGAGAATCACGGGATAGGTCCCGCCCTTGGGAGCTTCGGCATCGAGAAGGGCTACCGCTGTCTCACCTACAACTCTGGCCAGGGCCAGGGGGTCTTCCCGGTCAAAGAGCTCCAGGCCTCCTACGCCCGACCGGCCCTCTCCGTCCGTCTGGTAGAGCCCGTTTCTGTGGGCCACGGCGCTGATGACAAAGCCCATGCGCGTCGTCTTTGCCTCCAGATCCAGGCCCTCCGAGCTCTCGTAATGCATGGTAAAATCATTCTCAGCGTAGACGGCCTGGGTGGAGGAGACGCCCTTAACTTTAGCTGCGTCTTCAATCTCTCGCAGCAGGGCCACCTTCTCCTCTAGGGAAAGGTTCTTGGGATCTTTTTTAACTGGAACCACAATGCTTCTGCCCGCTGGAGCCTGTGCCAGCACGAGGTTCTCGCGCCGGTCAATCTTGCGGGCGATGCGTTTGGCCAGATCGATCTCTTCCCCGAGATTCGCAACATTGTCTGTGGTTACAAAACCCCAGCCCCCTCCAAAGAGGGCTCGCACCGCAGCGCCCTGGAAGGGAGCCTCTGCTATCTCTTCCAGCTTGCCGTTGTCCAGGACAATCCTGGTCCTACTGCCCCGAAGGATGCGAATGTCGTAGAACTCAGGGGCCATTTGGTTTCAGATGCTCCTGCTGGGGATGGTAATGGTCTCCGGCAGGATGATGCCGATCTTCTTTTCGGTGGCAAACCTCTTCAGCTTCTCGATCAGCCGATTCCTCTGCCCGCCCATAGCATACTCAAAGACCTCGCTCATATTGGAGACGGGAATGATCTCAATCATGCCCTTGGTGGCTTCGTCAATCAGTACATCGCCCATATTGGATTTGGGTATGAGTACCGTCTTGATGCCGGCTTTCGCCGCGGCCTCGATCTTCTGTGTCACTCCTCCCACAGGCATGACATCTCCCCGCACGGACAGAGAACCGGTCATGGCCACCGACTGCTTGACTGGCACGCCTTCCAGAGCGGATATGACCGCGGTGGCAATGGAGATAGATGCGCTGTCGCCTTCTACGCCTTCGTAGGTGCCGATGAACTGAATGTGCACATCCTTATTGGTTATGTCCTCACCCAGGAACTTTTTGATGAGCACGGAGACATTGGTGACAGCTTCTCTGGCAATCTCCTGCAATTTACCTGTGGCTATGATCTTGCCTTCGTCCTTGGACTGGGCCGGTGTGATCTCGGCCATGATAGGCAGCACTATTCCCGAGTCGCCCATAACTGCCAGACCATTGACTCTTCCCACCTCGTCCCCGGAGGAGTGGAACATGCTGTAATCCTTGCGCCTCTCCATGTAGCGGTCGGCAAGCTGCTGCTCCACGGACCTGGCCATCTTCTTGGCCTCTATAACGTGATCCACTTCGGTCAGGTTTGCACCATTGGCGCGAGCCACATCCCCGGATACTCTGATCAAGCCGCCAAGATCTCGCAGCATTAGTGTGAGATGGCCCTTCCTGCCCGACCTCCTCTTGGCTTCCCGCATGATCTCAGTGACAGCATCCCTGGTGAAGTGCGGTATCTTGCCGTCTCTTACAATCTCCTGGGCCACGAATCTGATGAGCTTGTTTCTGTTCTCCAGGGTGTCGTCCATGCTGTCTCGCATGTAGACTTCATATCCGTAGCCCTTGATGCGTGACCTCAAGGCGGGATGCATTCCCTGCACGGCATCCAAATTTCCTGCCAGGATCATGATGAAGTTGCAGGGCACGGGCTCCGTTCTGACCAGTGCTCCGGAGCTTCTCTCGCTTTGGCCGGTGATGGGATACTCACCCTCTTGCAGGGCAGTAAGCAGGCTTTGCTGCGACTCCGGGCGCAGAGTGTTCACCTCGTCTATGAAGAGAACTCCCTTGTGGGCCTTGTGAATGGCTCCGCATTCCACCCGCTCATGGGATGGCGTCTCCAGGCCGCCGGACTGGAAGGGATCATGGCGCACGTCTCCGAGAAGGGCGCCGGCGTGTGCCCCGGTGGCATCGACATAAGGTGCCTTCTTCTTGCTGTTGTTGTCCACCAGGAGCTTGGGAACCATGGCATCCTCTTTGGGCAACATATAACGCAGTGAAAGGAATATGAGCGCTGCTGCAATGATCCCGAAGAGGAGCTGTCCCGTATAATAGGCATATACTATTAAGGCCATTACTATGAGCATTAAGAACATATTGCGCGTCTGGACCTTCTTTCTGGCCTCCATCTTCTGGGCATCGACTATCTGCTTGCCTCTGCCGGCAGGCACGATGCGAACGCGCGGAGTGTTGTTATCCTCTGGATTGGCATAGACCAGAACATCCTGTAGCTCTTCCACGGGGAGTAGCTCGCTCATGGCCTTGCCGAGCATGGATTTTCCTGTTCCCGGCGATCCGATGAGCATGACATGGCGTCTCTGGCGTGCCGCCTTTTTGATCACTTCCACGGCTTCATCCTGGCCGATCACATGATCTATGAGGCTCTCAGGCACGGTAATGCTGCTGGTATCGTTGAAATCAATATCCCCAAGCAGCTCTTTCGACTCGTCTTCAGAAGTCAATTTTTCGGCCCTCATATCGTCTTTTAATCCTTCTTGACTATATATCTGGTGCTTTGTATCCATATTACCCTTTGAAATCTCGAATCATTTTAAGGTATTCTTCCCGCATGCCTTTGGACAGATGGGGCTTAATAAGCTCTTGCGCTCTTTGGAAATGCTCTTGTGTTACCTGGATCCTATCAATGATCAATTCTTCTCTTTTCATGCCATTCGTTATATGCTCTTTTAAAGCAAGCATACCAGCTTCCCGGCAGAGCATCTCTAAATCTGCACCGGAATAGTCCAGTGTCATCTCGGCCAGCCACTGGGCAATGGCACCGGAGGCGGCCATGCGGGAGAGATAAATCTCCAGTATTCTCTTTCGTGCCTGCATGTCCGGCATGGGAATATAAATCAAACGATCGAATCTGCCGGGACGGAGCATTGAGCTGTCCAGGAGGTCCGGCCGGTTGGTTGCCGCTACTATTACCACATCTTTAAGCTCTACCAGCCCATCCAACTCGGTTAGGAATTGGCTGACCACTCGCTCGGTCACGTTCGAATCGGATCCGCTGCCCCGGCTTGGAACCATGGAGTCGATCTCATCGAAGAATACTAAGGCAGGAGCCGCCTGGCGGGCTTTGCGAAATATCTCTCTTACGGCACGCTCCGATTCGCCCACCCATTTGCTGAGCAGTTCCGGGCCTTTGACGCTGATGAAGTTCA
>JAABPZ010000010.1:0-5977 GCA_011391755.1 Methanothrix sp.
TCTTCATCATCTACACTTTAAGGAGCTGCTCTTCGGGAAGATGTGAACCCGTAACCGTAAGAGAAGCCCTGCCCGAGCATGTCTGGGGCACGAACAAGGCATTAGCCATCATGGGATTTTCCATGATCGGCATCGTCCTGATGAGCGAGCTTTTAGTAGCATCGGTAGAAGCGGTCACGGCTATCCTGGGCCTCACGCCCTTTTTCGTGGGAATAATCATCGTGCCCATCATCGGCAACGTGGCAGAGCACCTGGTAGCCGTTCAGGCTGCCCGGCAGAATAAGATGGACCTGTCCCTCTCGATTGCCCTGGGCTCCAGCCTGCAGATCGCTCTCTTCGTTACGCCGGTGCTGGTCTTTGTCTCACTGCTCCTGGGTAGTCCACTCACGCTGCAGTTCAATCAGCTGGAGCTGATCGCTCTCACGGCTGCGTCCATGATCTCAGCCCTGGTCTCTTTGGATGGAGAGTCCAACTGGCTGGAAGGGGCCATGCTGCTGGCGGTGTACGGCATCCTGGGCCTGGCGTTCTTTTTCCTGCCTTTAGAGCTCTAACAAAATGGCAAAGACTGTAATGGTGGTCAGAGCAACCTGCAGCGATCCGCCTACCAGGACATACTTCTTAATGTTCAGCAAGTCCTTTAATGATACCTCCAGGCCGATGCTGAAGAGCAGAAGGATAACACCAATCTCAGCCAGGACACTGACCTGATCCACGGCATGGATTAATCCCAAATCCTGTGGACCTGCCAACACTCCCGTAACCAGAAAGCCCACGATGGTGGGTGCCTTGATCTTATGATGGTTTCGACAAAAGGATTTATGCATCATGATTGCGGACCCCAACATTTGTAAGAGGATCTCTATGTCTGAAGACTTTGATCAGGTTATCGCTTATCATCAAAGGACAAAGCATCAACCTCAAGCCATGGCCCCTGGCCCAAAAGGGCTGGACTGGTCCAATCAGCCCGATCCCTTCCGAAGCTATGAGGCAGTGCCTCAGATCAGTCTAAAGCGGCAGGGATTTTCTCTTCCTGCGCAGGAAGGCGGGGTCGGGAGTGGAAAAGATGTAATCATCCGGCCTTATCCTCCGAATATGGAAAGCCTCTCTCAGCTTTTCTTCGAGAGCCTGGCCTTATCCGGGCAAAAGAGCTTCGCATCCACCAAGTGGTCTTTGCGTGTGAATCCATCCAGCGGCAATTTGCATCCAACCGAGTGCTATCTGATTGCCGGACCGGCAGCAGGGCTGCATATCTCACCTGGGATGTATCACTATGCCCCCAAGAGCCATGCTCTGGAGCTGCTCGCCAGGATACAAGAGAAAAGCTGGCATGCTCTGCATCTTCCGGAAGGAACGTTGCTCCTGGTCTTTTCTTCTATCTACTGGCGTGAATCCTGGAAGTACGGAGAAAGGGCTTTTCGCTACTGCATGCTCGATGTGGGCCACGCCCTGGCGGCGGTGACTGTGGCCGCGCATTGTTTGGGCTGGCAGGCGGTGCTGGAGGATGACCCAGGAACCGAGGACCTGACTAAGCTATTGGGCCTGGAAGAGCAAAGAATATTTTCGCAGTACGATTGGGAAGAAGAGCATGCCGATGTGCTGCTGGCCATATTCACTGATGGCAGTATGCATAAGTTCTCACTGGGTTCATCGCATCTCTCTCAATTGAAATTGCAAAGAGAGCCGGTCCGTGCTAATATCTTGAGCCCCTGCCATGTACCCTGGGCTTGGATCGATCAGGTTAGTGGGGCTGCCAAAAAGCCGTCTACTAGTGATGTCTACTCTGCTCCATTTTCTTCGCCTGGAAAAGGCAGAGCTCAGACTGACCTTACTCTCAGTTACGGCCAAATACTGCGTCAGCGGCGCAGTGCTCAGGTCATGGATGGCAGGAGCAATATGCCGCTGCACAGTTTTTTTGACATTTTACGGGCCGGGATGCCTGGAGTGGCTCCTTTCGGCCTTCTGCCCTGGAAGCCCTGTGTTCATCCCGTCATTTTTGTGCACAGAGTGGATGAGCTGGAGAAGGGGCTATACATTTGGCTGCGAGACTCCAGGCAAAAAGAGGAGCTTAGGGCCGCTATGCTTGAGGATTTTGTCTGGGAGAGCCCATCGCAAACGCCCCAGGATTTGGAGCTTTTTCTGCTGGCCCAGGGCGACAGCCGTCTGACTGCAAGAGAGACATCCTGCCGCCAGGACATAGCCTCAGAGGGATGCTTTGCCGCTGCCATGTTGACTCAGTTTGAAGAGCCGCTGAAAAAATATGGGCCGTGGTATTACAGCCGGCTTTTCTGGGAGTGCGGCATGATCGGCCAGGCATTCTATCTGGCCGGGGAGGCGGCCGGTTTTCAGGGCTGCGGCATTGGCTGCTTTTTCGACGACATTGTGCACCGCATGCTTGGGCTTTCCGGATGCAAGTATCAGGACATGTACCATTTTACATTGGGAAGGGCTCTGCCTGATTCGAGATTGATCGATCTGCCCGCCTATGATTAACGCCTGGCGGATTTATGGTTTCTGACGTTCCACCAAAAGAATGAAATGGATTGAAATCAGTGGCAACAGCAATGCGCGCGGAATTAATTCTGTTCCTGGTGCTAAGCCTTGCGGCGCCAGCCTTTGCAGCATACGAATCAGGACCGGTTGGGCCCTACAATGTCTCTTTTGATATGAATACTACCATGGAGTACCGTGTCATTGTTGAGGCACCTTCTAGCGGTGTCACCTCTATTGGTGTGAATTTTGTCAGGTACAACCTTACCATAGACAGCGTTGATTACTTTGCCTGGCTGATCTTGACCCGTTATGAAGAGCCCATGGTGGCCAATATTTCTGCTAATGAATATATTGTGTACAACGCTCTTTTGGATGCAGGGGGGGATAAGCCCAATCTCTATCAGTATCTGATAGACGGCAAGCCTGGAGTGGTGGGCAATTTCAGGTTTGAAAGACAGTTTTTGGGGCAGGGACAATACCAGGAGGGCGATCTGGTCGTCGCGGCCATTTACTCCCCTGATGCAAAAGTCTACGAGGATGGCGTCTATCGCGGAAAGACCGACTGCCGCGTCATATCAACCTTCCCCAAGGAGATCATCACGTATCTGCTTTACACCCTGCATGTCGAGGTGCCCAAAGAGGAAGGCGCGTCTATCGAACCGGATAACCTGTCCCCTCCCATAAACCAGTCATCTTTCACCAACCAGTCATGAGCTTTGTCGCGGGGTTCATGGGCTATGCAGACCTCTTACCGAGCAAATATGAAGGACTAGGAAAGAAAGGTATGCCGCCGCAAAGTCAGTGTTTTTTTTATTTTTGGGGTCGAAAAATCCCGTCTTTTTAATGAGTTCTTTCCATCCGTGCCCTGCAAAGGACGTTTTCAGTATCCACTGCTGCATAGAGGGTTCATATAGACATTAGGTGATATCTACATAAAAATCACCTTTTAATATTAAGCAAATGAACAATGGTATTTGGAGGAATCTAAATTAACTCAATAAAACTGATGTTGTCAATCCTGGCGCTGGGAATGCTAGTTGCATTAGGCGCCGCCATTGATGAAACTGGTTACGAATCTGCACCTTATGGTGGCGATCATCACGGTGGCGATCATCACGGGGATCACGATTTCGGCGGCCATCCATATTATGACTGGTTGAATCCAGGTGGGTATTCGTACTATTCATCGTATTACTGGTATCCATCATATACGTATACCTATCCAACATATACCTACCCGACCTACTATTACACAGCGCCAGCGCCTGTGGTCTATCCCACTTATAACTACTACTATGATCCGGTAGTCTATGACCCCTGGTATGCAACTAATGTCTATGGCTGGGGCGGAGCGACATACTACTACACCAATAGCTGGTCTTGGTCCCGTCATGGTGGATTCTTTTTCTAAAGATCCAGCCAAATGAGTAATGCAGCATCAGCTTCAGGAAAGGCGATTTCGAAGACGTCTGCCGGAAAGGGGGTTCTGGTGGCAACGTCTCCTTTTAGATATGAATGAAATTGTGATTCAGACGCGCAAAAATCTCGATGCTGGAGAATAGGCTATTTTTTTTATTTATCAAAAAAAAGAAAGATCCACTGTCCTATCAGGCCGGTGTTGTCTCCTCAGACTTCAACTCTTCGGGTTTTGTTACTTCTGCGACAGGCTCCTTTGCCGGTGGCGAGATGAGCTCGGCAGTGACACGTTCGCCGGTGTGCTTCTCGACATAGTCCACCTCTTTCAGTCCCAGGTGCTGGATGATCATATCAGCTAGGCCGCGCCTGATCATGAGCCATTCCTTGTAGTAGGAGAGCTCCCAAAGAACGGTAATTATAGCCACATCATCTTTTATTTCCGCTTCCAGATCCATGCGGGCAAAGGTCTTGATGATTGCTTTGAGCTTCTCTTGTCGATCCTCAATGAATTCATTGATCTTGTACTCATAGACGATGGTCCTGTCGGCCAGAGGATGGTTGAAGTCAACGCTCACCTTTCGCCCGAATACTCTGGTGACGGTTCCAACCTTGTTCTCTATGCCGACGCGCATGCCGGGAACGGGCTTTTTCTCCTTAAACCGGTTTATGGGAACGATCTCAGTTTTCTTGGGGTCCCGCAGTCCGAAGGCGCCCTCGGGTGGTATCTCCACCTTGCCAGAGTAGCCGATCTCTTTTCCGATGAGATCTTCTTCGAAGCCCTTCACGAGCTGTCCTGCGCCAATTACTATGAGGTGCGGCCCATACTGGCCTTCTTCGTCATAGATTCCCTTTTCCGTCGCCACGTCCTTATCGGTGGCAGCAATTACCTGCCCTTCAACGCTCTCTGTGTAATCAATTCTGATGAAATCGCCATTTTTCACAGTCATCTTTTACTCCATCCAAACCTTTCGGTGAATCTTCATCTAATCCGGGGCAAGACAATGCCCCAAACCTGATTTATACTTTCGCATTCCTTTAGATTAAGTATTCTGCTATTCTGTCGGTGAGGGGCTGCTCGCAATAGAGGCAGCGCAGCAAGACCGGGTTTTTGGTCTTGACAAGCATCCTGGATTTGATGGGCTCGATGGTATTAGAGATGCAGTTGGGATTCTGGCAGCGCACCACGCCCACGATCTCATCGGGCAGATCCACAGTTCGCTTTTCAATGACTTTGCCGTCTCGTATGATATTAATAGATGCGGCAGGAGCAATTAAAGCGATCCTGTTCACTTCCTCTTCTAACAGCTCGCGGTCTTCGACCTTGACGATGTCCTTTTTGCATAGCTTCCTGCTTTCTACGTTCATGACCACGGAGACTGTGGCGTCTGTGGTGCCAGCGATTCCCAGGATCTTGAGAACATTTAACGCCTGGCCTCCGGCAATGTGGTCAATCACCGTTCCGTTGTTGATGGGCTTTACCCGCAGTCCCTTTGGCTCATTTTTGATCTCGGACATTTTAAGCACCTTTGCCGATAAGCATTTTAAGAAGAGCCATGCGAACGGGTACGCCGTAAAAGGACTGCTGGAAGTAGCGGGCGTGCGGCGTCTCATCCACGGAGTGAGCAATCTCGTCCACCCGCGGCAAAGGATGCATGACAATGAGGCCCTCTCTGGCCCCGGCCAGGAACTCGGGTGTGATCCGGTAGCTGCTGGCCACCTTTTTATACTCCACTGGGTCCGGGAACCTCTCGCGCTGAATGCGGGTCATGTAAAGCACATCCACGTTGTTGATCACCTCTCCCAGGTCACAGGTCTCGCGAACGCCGGTGCCCTTGCTGGAGAGATCCGCCTTTATGGGATCGGGCATTCTCAGGCTTGCGGGAGAGACCAGAGTAATATCGGCTCCGAAGAGTGATAGGGCATAGGCCAGAGAGTGAACGGTGCGGCCATACTTCAGGTCGCCCACCAGAGCAATGCTCAAATTCTCCAGATGGCTCTCTTTTTTGATGGTGTAAAGGTCCAAAAGCGTCTGGGTGGGATGATGTCCGGCTCCATCACCGGCGTTGAGCAC
>JAABPZ010000010.1:5986-13184 GCA_011391755.1 Methanothrix sp.
AGGCGGGCCGAGCCCTCTTTGGGATGACGGATGACCAGAGCATCAGCATAGCCGCCAATGACCCGCACGGTATCCGCCAGCGACTCACCCTTGGAGATGGATGAACCCTCCGCTGGCCCCAGGTTGATGACGCTGCCGCCCAGTCGATTCATGGCCGTCTCAAATGACATGCGTGTGCGCGTGGAGGGCTCAAAAAAAAGCAGAGCCAGTATTTTGCCCGCCATCATATCGCTCTTCCGGCCTCGCGCATAAGGCTCCAGGGATGCGGCCAGATCGAGGACGGAGTCGATCTCCTCCCGGGAGAACTCTCGCATGGAGAGCACATGCCTCTTCATGAACATGTCTAACCATCTTCTATTTATGAGATAATAAGGCTTCCACATGGTCTCTTCGACAAGTATTATGCAATGGTTGTATAAGAGCTGACACAAGACAAAGCGCCGCACGGGATTTATCAAACACGGCACGATTTCGAAACCAGTTAGATTACAGTTATGAGGTAAAAGCCCATGAAGAACGCATCACAACAATATTCACCGACAATGACCAAGGATTACAGTCGGATTTCAGATACGGCCCGCGCGGTTAATGCAGAGGTACTGCCCAGGATAGCGTCTTACATCCGGCATATATCGCCAAAGATTGCCACCATGAGCGTAGACGAGGTGTTTGTGATCGCCGATTACGGCGCCTCAGACGGTGTGAATTCGAGCGAGTTGTTTGAAGCCGTCATCTGCCAGATTCACGAGGTGAATCCCCAGCTTTCCATCAAATTAGTCTATATTGATCTGGCGGATGCGGCGAATTTCGATGCGTTCTGGGCAACTTCGGCATTGGCGAAATTAAAGCACGTAGAGGCTCAATACATCCAGCGGTCTTTTTATGAACCATTTCCTGAGATTGCAGGTAAACTCCGGATCGGTTTTTCCTCTACAGCGTTGCACTGGCTGAATGCCAAAACGGTTGGACCTGATTATTTCCGCCATCCGCTCTGCATACAGCCCAACCAGCTCTCTGATTTTGAACGCAGAAAATTTGCGGAAAAATGGAAAGCGGATTGTCGGACATTTTTGCAGGAATGCTCGAGGTCGCTGGTTAAGGGGGGAGCTTTGTTTATGGCCAACCTTGCCAATCTGGGAGACGACCGGTGGCCGGCATCGCCGGGATATAACAACCTCATGGACATTTGCCAGGATTTATATGAGGTGAATATGCTTTCCAAAGCAGAGCTTAACGCTATTTTTATACCGGATTACTTTGCCTCGCCTCATGAAATGTCAGGTTTGCTGGATGAAGACGACCTCAGGCGGTGTTTTGCCGTCAAGGCCGTTGATCCCATGACCATTCCGTGCGCCTATTTTAGCAAGGCAAAGGACAAGCTGGACGACCCACAGGAAAGGTCCATGCTTGCCGCTACCCTGGCCCATGTAGTCAGGGCCTGGAGTGAATCGTCGATGCGTATCGGACTACATGCAGATAAAAAAGAGCTGATCGAAGACATTTATCGACGGCTGCAAGACAAGTTCTATGAAAAACCCGAGGGTTTGCCCTATCAATATTGCCTGCTCGAACTGGTAAAAAGGTAGGGATATATTGATGGGCCTGAAATGCCTCTTCTCGCCTCACGCGGCCGGGCCGCGGGTGCGCGGGGGGCCACCCGCAGGGTTCGCGCATGCCTGGCCAGCTCCTGGGCAATCTTTTGTAAGGACTTTCTGCGATCGCCGGCAAGGGTGCGATGCATGTGATTTATTTCGCCACCGCCAGCGTCAGATTCCCGTGCGGCATGACCAGCATGCGCGCGTCTTTGCCCTGCCTGGCCCTGGCCAGCTCTAGAGCCTGCTCAAGAGTTGCCGCCGGGGTGAAGAAGCACATCTCCGCCTTATCCGTCGGCAGAGCGGATACCAGGATCAGATGGTGCTGCAGGGACTCCTTGGCCAGGAAGGCGGCCTTGTGTCCGCCAAACTCGTACTCCCTGCCGAAGCGCTCCCAGCAATCTATCGCAGATGTCGCCTCCCTTGCCCAGCGCTCGAAGACGGGATGGCCCAGCCCCTCGCAGCACTCCGCCACCAGGATGATGCTGCCTCTCGGCAGGGCGGCATTCTTGGCATTGTCCAGCGCTTTTTGCGCCTGGAAGAGATTGAGATCCTTGGGCCTTCCGCCGGCAGAGGTCACAACGATCTCGGCCTGCTTAACGGGGCGTCGGTACATGCGATCCACGGTGGCAGCGCCCGCCCGATGTGCAGAGATAAAGTCGCCTGCAACCGACTGCACTATCTCCTTTTTGCCGTTCAGAACGACATTCAAAATGAAATCCAGTCCAGCAATTTTGGCCGCGTCCTCCATATCCTGACGCACCGGGCTGTCCAATCTACCCGTGATTGAGAGCGGATCCCTCATCAGCTCGTGGTTCTTGATGACAGAACGCTCCGAGCTGACTCCGGGCAGGACGGCCTTGCCTCCGCCGCTGTAGCCGGCATAATAGTGATATTCTATATTTCCTGTGGCCACGATCAGATCCGAGGAGGCGACACTCTCCAGTATCTCCACAGGCGTTCCCCGCCCGGTCTCGCCCAAAGATACGCAATTCTTGGGGTCGTGCTGCATGTAGGGCAAGCTGGTGCAGCCGCGCAGGAGCAAGCGCTCCTCCTCGACTGTCATCCTGCGGTGCGTGCCCAGAGCAAAGACGATTCTTAGATCGCTAATGCCCAGATCCTTGAGCCTCTGGATGAGAGGAGGAAGCATGAGGTGGCTGGGAGCCGGCCGGGTGATGTCGCTGACCAGAATGCTGGCCGATTTAGAGCCGGCAAAGTCATCCAGGCTTCGTCCCGTGGCATTTTCAATCGATCTTTCCACCTCACCGGCGGGCGCGGCTGGAAGCTCCTCGGCCAGGACTACCTCTGTCCCAATGCCTACCACCAGATCGAGGCATCCTTGGCCGTAACCAAGCTTGATTTTGCAGTCCTTTGAATTCATAATAGCTCTAGTTGTTAGTACGTCTCTGTGCGTTCTTTGTGGCTTTGTGCCTTTGTGGTTTGGTTTTTTGGGTAGGGATGAGAGGCTAGAGCTTACTACCACGCTCACCACAAAGACACAAAGGCACAAAGACGACTTACGTCTTCCAGATCACAGCGCGGCTAAGCATCTCGGAGAAGGCCTCGAAGATGGGCCGGTCCGTTTTCACAAGGAAGTAATCCGCCCCAACCTGGCTGCATGCCGCTCTGATGCGATCGTTGTGCTCTGCCATGCTTCTCAGATACTCCTTTCGTTCATCCTCAGTCACGCGGGTGATGAGGGGCAGGCCGCTCTCCAGATCAACGAATTTGACATCGCCTCCGAAGCTTAGCTTCGTCTCCTCTGGTGCCAGTACTTGAATTACCACCAGCTCATGCCCGGAGAGCCGGTAGATGCTGGACAGGACATCATCCGTCTCGCCCAGCAGGTCGGATATCAGCACCACCAGGCTGGTGGTCTTGAGGAGCGACTCCACCTGATCGGCAATGGCAAGCAGGCCCGTGCCGCCTCGGGGAGAAGTCCTGTCCAGCGCCTCAATGGTTTGAAAGAGATTTCTTCTGCCCCGCTTGGGCTCAGCCGGATAGAGCTTATTGCAGAAGAGAGATATGGCATACTTCTCATTTTCCATGGTGGCGAGATAAGCAAAGCCGACTGCCAGGCGCGCCGCATATCCGAACTTTCCCTCGTAATCCATGCTGGCACTGCCGTCTAAAAGGATATGTACGACGAGGCTTTTCTCCTCTTCGTGCTCCCGGATGTAGAGCTTTTCAGTTCGACCGTAGACCTTCCAGTCCACCAGCTTGAAGTCGTCTCCCTTGCGGTACTCCCGGTAGCCGACGGGGCTGATGCCGTGGCCGAAGCGCAGGGACTTTCTGCCTCCGCTGTAGGCGGTCGATACCCGCTTCTTGACGAGCAGGGAGAACTTCTCCAGCTCTTTGAAGAACTCTGTATCCATGATTTGTCCTGAAGATTAAAAGACCTAAAGATATATTTCTCAGAGCGACTGGCTCTTCAGAATGTCCGTTACCACCTGGTCGCGGGTGAGACCTTTCCTCTCCGCCTCAAAGCCCAGGATGATGCGGTGCCGCAAGACGGGATAGGCCATTGTATGCAGATCCTCTTTGGAGACATAGTTTCTGCCCTGCAAAAAGGCCCTGGCCTTGGCGGAGAGGATGAGACCGATGGTGGCCCTGGGGCTGGCTCCATACTGGACGCCCTCCCACTTACGCGTGGCCAGCACGAGATTTACGGTCGCAGTCTTTAGATCATCGGAGACGGGTATGTCGCGGCAGAGCTGCTGCAGCGCTATCACCTCTTCCTTGCTGACGACGTTTTCCACGCTCGGCTCGCCGCGAATGGTATATCTCTCCAGGATCTCCAGCTCCTCTTCTCGGGAAGGATATTCCATGAAAATTTTAAGCAGGAATCGATCCAGCTGTGCTTCGGGCAGAGGGAAGGTGCCTTCCATCTCGATTGGGTTTTGCGTGGCCAGGATAAAGAAGGGCTTGTCGAGAAGATAGGTCTTGTTTCCTACCGTTACCTGCTTTTCCTGCATGGCCTCCAAAAGAGCGCTCTGCGTCTTGGGAGAGGCCCGGTTGATCTCGTCGGCCAGGACGATGTTGGAGAAGACGGGGCCAGCCTCGAAGCGGAACTTTTTGCCCTTATCGATCTCTTCGATGATGGTGGTGCCGGTGATGTCGGCAGGCATAAGGTCCGGAGTGCATTGAATCCGGCTGTAATCAAGGCCCAGGCAGGAGGCCGTGGTCTTCACCAGCAGCGTCTTCGCCAGCCCGGGATTGCTCTCCAGGAGGGCATGGCCTCCCGCCAGGATGGCAATCAGGAGCTGCTCGATGGCCACATTCTGGCCGACTATGACTTTGTCGATCTCGCGCCGGAGCCGCTTGAAGATCTCCGGTGCCCGGCTGTAGACTGCTTTCTGATCCTCCGACATTATTCTCTCCATCTCTTCGCTTGATAATAAAACTCTGGCGGTTTACGAAATAATACCACAGAGGCACAGAGCGCACAGAGGACGAACGGACGGAGATTATTATATCTATTATTTATATGATAAGACATTTTGGAACTGCTTAGATTTTCATGCGAGTACGGGAGCTAGAAGGGTACTTGTGAGGTTCGTCTGGGAGTGAGATTGCAGATATCTCCATTAAGCCCTGTATTATTTCATCGTCGGACAGATCAACATCCGATTTATAGGGAACATGCCGATCGGTAGGCGAGTTCTCAGAATCTATTTCATCATCTTCTGGGGCAAATTGGATATATTTTTTGGGCACCACTCTCTCGCACATTACAGCTACTTACTTGCTGCCTGGAATATAAGCCCTTCATCGAATGAGTTAATATTTTATTATTTAACTAGAATAAAATTTGTTGGGCCGCAAGCACGCTATTTTTCCCCCAGCAGTCTCCTCAGCTCGGCCACATTCGCCTTGATCTGGTCTTCGATTGCCTCGATCTTGTCCAGAATCACTTCCGGCTTCTCGTACTCTACCTCTTCGTACTCGATCTCTCTGTACTTCGAAATAGAAAGGTCGTAGCCGTTCTCTTTGATCTCGCTGTAGGGCACGAAAAAGCACTTGCCCTTCCTGTCCCTGGGGCTCTCCTCGCGCCTCTTTTTGTACCGCTCGATGATATCAGGAATGTCGCCCTTGCCGTCGATGACGTTCCTCTTGTCGTCCAAAGTGTAACCGTCTTTCTCCATTTTGTAGAACCAGACCCGCTCCGTACTGCCGCCCTTGGTGAAGATCAAGACCGCCGTGGACACGCCCGCGTAAGGCCGGAAGACTCCGGAGGGCATGGAGACAATGCCTTCCAGCTGGCACTTTTCCAGCAGGTCCTGCCGGAGCTTCTTGTGGGCCTTGGAGCTTCCGAAGAGCACGCCGTCGGGCACAATCACGCCGCACCGGTGCACAGTAGGACTATGCGCCGCATAATAGTAATAGCGTGCGAAAGATGAGGTTGCCGCAAATGCCATCAGGCACGATGACGGTTGACGCCTTCCAGCAGGATCCTATCCACCCGCTCGCACCGGCCACAGCAGGAAGGCCCAGCGCCGGATAGCTCCAGCAAGGCCAAACGCCGCACGTGAACGTTAAACTACTCAATCGTGTGCATTTGCAGAAGACTTATCATCTAATAACTGAAATGTTAATCGAGGATTCAGATGAAGCTAAAGGTTTTGATCAGCGAAGGAGAGGACGGCTGGCTTGTAGTGGAATGTCCGTCTATTCCCGGCTGCATCTCCCAGGGAAAGACCATGGATGAGGCCCTGGACAATATCAAAGAGGCCATTGAAGGCTGTCTGGAAGTGATGGAGGAAAGGGTTAAGGCGATTAATGGCAAGCAAATGGTGGAAGTTGTCGTCTGATGTCTAAGCTGCCTAAGATATCAGGGAAGAAAGCAGTCAAGGCCTTCAGCAAAGCTGGTTGGATTATTTCCAGACAAAAAAGCAGCCATATGATTATGACTAAACCGGACTCGATCGTTATCCTTTCTGTCCCGCTTCACGATGAGCTGGATCGAGGAACTCTAAGAGGACTAATTGGGCTGGCTGGATTGACTGTCGAAGAGTTTGTGAACCTATTTTAAGCGATTTGTACCGTCGGAAAAAATACATTCAGCATCGGCACGTCATTGGCCTATTACAGCCGGGCTCAATTAATGCCATGATTGTGAGAGGATAATGTGCCTTTATGAACAGCTGATGGTTCTTCGCGTGAGATTCAACCGGGTCCGATTTCACGCGAAGGCGCGATGACGATTGTCTCCCTCTCGGCAGATCTCAATGAGTAACCCTTTGTGGCGAGCCTGCAGGCCCGCTTCCTGGGCCGGGGCGACGATCAGCTCGCCTTTTGCCAGGCTTTCGGTCCACGCGCGCGCACCCGGCCCCCGGTACTCCATTCGCCCGCCGGAGCACGGTCCCCTGGGGCACGGCGCCCATGCCGGCAGGAATTTCTCTCCCCCCAGTAGCAGCTCCTGCCGGATGGCCTCCTCGCTCTCTAGCTTTTTATGTCAGGGGTTGGAAGGTTAAATAGCACATTTCCGCCCCCTGATCCAATGGGTACATACAAGACGTTGGGGTTGGTCTTTATTCCCTGAACAAATTCCCAGGAAACCAGTGTTGGCGTAACTGATTCACCCTTGATACGGTTTGCCTCAGCAA
>JAABPZ010000096.1 GCA_011391755.1 Methanothrix sp.
GCTCTGTCCGACCAGGACTGTCGTGGACAACTTGAGAAGAGAGGGCATAACAAAGAATGTACATCTGACAGGAGATGTGATGGTGGATGCGCAGAAGGATTGCGAAAGGATTGCCGAGAATAAATCACATATCCTGGAAGATCTGGGCCTTTTGCCCAAAGGCTATTACCTGGCCACTATGCACAGGGCATCGAATACGGATGACCCGGACAAGCTCAGGGCGATCACAGAGGCGCTCAAAGATCTGGAAAATGTGGTCTTTCCCTGCCATCCCCGCGCCGAGAAATATCTGAGAGAATATGGCCTGTGGGATGATCTGATCAGGACGATCAAGGTGATCAAGCCGGTGGGTTATCTGGACATGCTCCTCCTGGAGAAGAACGCCAAAAAGATAATAACCGACTCTGGCGGCGTGCAGAAAGAAGCCTACTTGCTTGGCATTGCCTGCATAACTCTGAGAGACGAAACTGAATGGGTGGAAACAGTAGAGGATGGGTGGAATGTTCTTGTAGGCCCGAACCGGGAGAAGATCATTTCATCGGCCAGATGCTTTGAGCCCATCCATGAACGTCAGGATGTATTCGGAAAGGGCGATGCAAGCATCAAGATCGTGGATTTAGTTGAAAAGCTGGCAGACAGTTCGCATAAATTGTGAGCGGCTCGGCAAGAAACCGAGACCTCACTCCACCGTCACACACTTGGCAAGGTTACGAGGCTTGTCAATGGGCAGTCCGAGCTTGTTTGCCGTATAATAGGAGAGAAGCTGCACGGCCACAGTGCAGAGCACGGCGGAGTAGATGGGCTGCGTATGTGGCAGCTCAACCACATGACTGGCCACCTTGGCGATATCCGGGTCTCCTTCCGTGGCCAGGGCTATCACTTCAGCCCCGCGGGCTCTGACCTCTTTGATATTGGAATGAATCTTTTTGCCGCAGGTGGCCAATGCCACTACGGGCGTCTTTTCCGTAATCAATGCCAGCGGCCCGTGCTTAAGCTCGCCTCCCGCGTAGCCCTCCGATGGGATGTAGGCGATCTCCTTCATCTTCAGCGCGCCTTCCAGAGAGATCGGATAGAGATAGTCCCTGCCTATGAAGAAGTAGCAGCTTGCACCTGCATAACGCTCGGCGATCTTTCTGATCTCTTCTCTCTTCCCCAAAACCCTCTGCACCAGGCCGGGGAGTTTGGTCAGCTCAATGAGCATCTTTCTGGCCTGATCGGGCGTCAGATGGACGCGGGCTCTGCCCAGACGTATGGCCAGCAGAATGATGGCCACCAGCTGAGAGGTGAAGGTCTTGGTGGCAGCCACGCCGATCTCCGGGCCGCAGCGAGTGTAGATGGTGCCGTCCACCAGCTCGGTCACCGTTGATCCCACTACATTGGTTATGGCCAGGCTCCTTCCACCACAGGTCTTGGCCTTTTTCAGGGCCAGGAGAGTATCTGCTGTCTCTCCGGACTGGGTGATGCCCAAAAGAAGGGTTCTGGGTCGCACCTGAAGATTCAAAAACTCGGATGCCACCTCTACATCCACCGACAGACCGGCCGCACGAGCAAACAGGTTCTTGGCCAGCATTCCGGCATGGTAGGATGTGCCGCAGGCAATGATGGTCACCCTTTCCAGGCCTTTTATCTCTTCATCGCTCATGCCCAGTTTGAGTCGCACATCCCCTTCTATCTCCGAGATCCGGCCCGCGATGGTCTCGCGAATGGCTCGCGGCTGCTCATGAATCTCTTTGAGCATGAAATGCGTATAGCCGCCCTTCTCTGCGGCATCGGCATCCCAGGTGATGCGCTCGACCTGTGCCGGGCGGGGCTGACCCTCACCATCCAGTATCTCAACCCGGTCCGCATAGATGCGGGCTATCTCGCAGTCCTTCATGCGGATGACGTCTTTGGTATAGGGAAGAAGCGCGGGAACATCGGATGCCACATAGATGGCAGTTTTGCCTTTGCCCAGCACCAGAGGGCTGTCCTTTCTGGCGCAGACCAAATAGGGTGAACTGGCCGCGAGCACAGCCACGGCATAGGAGCCCTCCACATGCACTAAAGCCCTGCAAACGGCTGCGTAAAGATCACCCTTAAAATAAAAGTGAATGAGATGAGCCAGTACCTCGCTGTCCGTCTCGGATGAAAACACATAGCCCATTTCAGTCAGCAGCTCTTTTAAATCCAGGTAGTTTTCAATGATGCCGTTATGCACTATGGCTATCTCCCCAGAGATGTGAGGATGTGCATTCCGGTCGCTGGGCCGCCCGTGAGTTGCCCAGCGGGTATGGCCGATGCCCATGCCCTCTCCCGGACAGCCCCGCGATTGGTAGACCTTTTCCAGATCTGCGATTCGCCCGGCAGACTTCAAGACCACAATTGCTCCCTCATACTTGATGGCCACACCCGCAGAATCATAACCTCTATACTCCAGCCTTTTCAGAGTATCAAAGAGAATCGGCCCTGCTTGCTTGTCGCCCACATAAGCCACAATTCCACACATCAGCTGATCACCCTGCTCTCCCTCTCAACCCAACCGCGAATTGAGGCGCCCGAGCCTATGCGCGCACCCGTGCCCACAACCGTTCCCGGACTGACCAGAACTCGGTTTCCTGCGGTCACATCATCGGCAAATATTGCCCCGAACTCTGCCCTTAAAAAGGCTTCCTCCACCTCGACCACACACGTGCCCGTCTCGATGACCAATTGGTCTCCCAAAGTGCAGCTTGCTCCTATAACCGAGTCGGAAATAATAGTTCCTGAACCGATCCTGGTATCATTCATGATTATGCTGTTTCTTATCTCTGAATGCGAGCCGATCCGGGCCGAGTTGCCTATGGAAGTGGACGGCAGGATGGTAGCACACGGGCCGATATCGCAGTCCTCGCCGATACAGACCGGGCCCACCAGATAAGATCCGGAGCGGACAATGCTACCCTCGCCCACCTCCACCGGGCCTTTGATTCTGACGCCCTCTTCCACTTCCCCTTTGATTGTTGTATCCTTCATGCCCAAAGCCAGGTTGTTGGCATTGAGAAGGTCCCAGGCGAATATGGCATCGGACCATATGCCTTTGCTGATCTGGGGCACGATCTCTTTTCCCTCTGCGATCATCTGAGATAGGGTCTGTGTCAGCTCGTAAGATCCCCTCTCCGATATGGGAGTATGGCGAAGATCTTCAAAGATAGCAGGACTGAATTTGTAGGCCCCAGTATTAAGAATTCCGGAACACGGCCTTCCCGGCTTCTCGATAATTGCCCTTACCCGCCCCTGCTCTATCATCAAGACTCCATAGTCGCCGGAATGCCGACGAAGAGCTGCCAATATCACGTTCTCTCCATTGGCCGAGATCAGCTCCTTTACCGCCCTGGCATCAATGAGGTTGTCTCCGTTGACCACGAGAAATTCTTCATCCAAAAGGCTTTCAGCTTTGCGCAGGGCATGTGCCGTCCCCAAAAGCTCATTTTGTTCGAGGTAGGTGATCTTTACGCCAAAGTCAAGACCATCCTCGAAATAGTCCATGACCCTTTCTTTCTGATAGCCTACTACTATGTAGAGATCTCTAATGCCGTTTGCAGCCAGAGCGATAATGACATGCTCCATGAATGGACGGTTTCCAACAGGAAGCATGACCTTGGATCTGGTCTGGGTAAGTGGCCTGCATCTGCGGCCTTCTCCTGCCGCCAATATGACTCCCTTCAAATCTATCACATTCCGGATATCTCGAACTGATACTTGCAACACAGCTTGCTTTATATCTTTTCGGTCCGTAATTCATAAAAAATATGAATTGAGCTTAACAAAAATATTGCAGAAAGTATGGGCGGATCAAAATGAATAACACCCAGTCTCTTATCTCGTGGGGTCAAGGGGTAGAGAAGACCCCAGACTTCAGGCAGGGGATGAATCGTACCCCTTGTGTAATTACCGAAAACTGTAAATCTAATAAATATATAAAGCATCTAGTGACATGTACCGCACTATTAATATAAAGCTAGATAAGTCTAATGAACTCATCCAGACAGCTCGGCTTTGGAATGCTGCCTGCCAGGATGTCATAGACCACGGCTTTGCGGCACATGATTACAACAAATCCAGACTTAACAAGGCTACATACAAAGACCTCCGAGAAAAGTATTCTACGTTGCCTTCTGCCCTCCTACAAACGGCCAGGGACCAGGCCAGCGACATGCTCAAGAGGCTCAAATTTGAAACTAAACCTTTCAAGCATCCTCTCGGGGCGGTCAGATTTGACGTGAGAACCATGAAGGTATTCTTAGAATCGGGATACTGTAAGCTCACCACAGTTTTTGGAAGACTACGATATGACTTCCGATTAGCAGACTATTACCAGAAATACGCTACTTGGAAAGTAATGAATGCTCAATTAAAAATAACCAAGAAAGCTTGCTACCTCAATGTTCAAGTAGAGCAATCCGATCCAGAAACAATCACTGGAGATAAGAGGATCGGCGTAGATCTTGGAATCAATAACATAGCAGTATGTAGCGATAATACGTTTTGGCAATCTGGCCCTGTCAAAGCAGTTAAGGGCAAATATCAATATTTGAGATCTAAACTTCAGTCCATAGGCACTCGATCAGCTAAAAGGAAACTTCAAACTCATTCCGGTCGAGAGAGACGGTTTCAGAAGGACGTGAATCATCAAATCGCAAACTGGATAGTATCAAAACAATTTGACGTAATCGCTCTGGAAGACCTAACCCACATCAGGAACGGTAAGAAGAATAAGAAGCTTGGAAAATGGAGCTTTGCACAACTACGAAGCATCATAGAATATAAAGCGAATGCTATCGGAAAGAAAGTAGTTGCCATAGATCCAAGATATACTTCAAGAACCTGTTCCAAATGTGGATTTCAAAAGAAGGAAAACCGCAATGGTAGAATCTTCAAATGCAAAAGCTGTGGTTTCCAGATCGATGCGGATTTGAATGCACCCAGGAACATCGCTACCTTCAGCAGAGCTGACCGTAGCAGGCTGCCTGTCAACCAGCCGATCGTAGCAGGCTAACTAACCACTAGCTACAAGCCCCGTCCTTTAGGGCGGGGTAGTTGACATGTGCAGTGATCATGAGATGCAGGCGAGGACAACGGCATAATGAAGATATTAGTAATACCCACCACCGACTGGATCAGGCATCCTGTTCCCAATCGGCTCAATTTCATCTTCGACAATCTAGCCGAGGAGCACGATGTTTATGTGCTGCACTTCGGCCTGTTGAGGTTTTCCAAACTGCAGGCAAGGGAGACGAAATGCCGGCTGATAGAAGCGAGCTGGATTGAGGTCGAGGACCCATCCCTCTATTATCTTTTGAACTTCCCCTATCACTTATGGAAGATCAGAAGCATTGTGAAGAAGCTGGACATAGACGTCATCCTCTCCACCAATATTTTGCCGTCCTTTGCCGCAAACTTCGCGCACTCGCCGGTCGTATTCGACTATCTGGATCATCTGGAGGAGTCTGCATCGATTTACTATCCCGGATCCGCCCTGGGTGAGATCGTCAAGCAGGTGGTGGGCCTCATCACCAGATACAATCTCCGCCATGCTCGTTGTGTCATAACTGTTACCAGAGAGCTTTCCGGATTCTTGCGTGAGCTGGGCGTAAAAGACATAACTGTGATTCCTAATGGTGTGGATACACAGGTCCTCCGGCCACTCTCCATGCAGGAGGCCAAGAATTCCCTCGCCCTGGATGGTGTGGTTCTGGGTTATGTTGGATCGCTCGAGCACTGGGTGGATCTTGAGACTGTGGTGTCTGCCTTGCCGCGCATGGATGCCACTTTGCTCGTAGTGGGGCCGGGGCTTTTTACTGATTATGGGGACAGGATAAAAGAGATGGCTGAGGTGCTGGGGGTGGCGGACCGGGTAATCTTCACGGGCGCGGCAGAGTACTCCGACCTATCTCGATATATATCAGCTATGGACATTGGGATCAATCCACTCAAGATGATGAAGAAGAACGAACTCACGGTGGGCGGAAAGGTCTTCAATTACCTGGCCTGTGGTCGTCCGGTTCTCTCCAGCCGCATGATCGCGCTGGAG
>JAABPZ010000097.1 GCA_011391755.1 Methanothrix sp.
AACCCTTAAAAAGTATCCATGCTGGTGGAGGACAGTTATACGCGGTGGCGTCAGGAGGTAAGCTCTGGAGGTATGCACCTTAACAGAAAGCCAATGGTGTCCGCTCTCACAGACCAATGTGGGGGCGAGTCACGCTCGGCTCGCTCCCCCACTACCGGCTGCTGCGCGGGGATAGACAACTTTTATATGATTGGATGATCATTCAATATACATAATGTGGTGAGGCATGAATATCAACCTTGGCACCCCTTACGAGATTGCCGTAAAGAGGATCATCGAGAAAGGCTATGCGGGAAATCAGACAGAGGTTATCAGGCAGGCTATTTTAGCATACGAGCGGATGATCGAGGAAGAAGAGCTAACTCTGGTGCACAAAGCAGTGGAAACGGAAATGAGGGAGCTGGAATCAGGCAAGGTCAAGACTCATTCCTTTGAGGAGATAAAAAAATTCCTTCAGCTGGGACAATAGAGAATATGAAGCTCGTTTTCACAGATCCTGCGAAAAAGGAGCTGAAGGATCTACCGCAAGAGCTGGCAGCTCAATTCATTGCGCACTTAGAAAAGATGCAGGATATGCCACCTCGTAAACACATGAAGTATGGTATACCTTACCATGTGGAAAAAGTGACCAAACAGGCAAGAATAATTTGTGACATCAGAGAGGACAAGATCTACATCATTCACTGCTTTGGCTGTCACAACGAGTATGAACGCTGGTACAAGTCGTACAAGTGACCAGGGATTGCGGCTGGATAAACTAATGCCAGAATTTATGGTTCCTCGCTATAGTGTTTTTTACAGCTGCTTTATTTCATCGTCGAAAGAAATGATATTGCTTAAAAACATGTAGGTGCCGGGAGCGGGATTCGAGCCCGCGACTTCGAGATACCTCAGGAAGCGCGCGTTAATCGTATTACCCTATGAGTCTCGCGCCCTAACCAACTAGGCCACCCCGGCACGGCATAGTCCCTCGATTGAATTGTTAAATAAGGTTTGTGCTTCCCAGGGCCGCGTGCGCGCCCTGGGCGCGCGGACGGGCTTCAGGGAAAGAGCCTTCTTTTAGTAACTGCATAGATTTGCAGGACCATCATGCCCTCCGATATCACATGCTCAGTAAGCGATACGCTTTGTGGAAAGACGATAGTAGTAGGAGTTACAGGCAGCATCGCCGCCGTACGGGTCGTGGACCTCATTCGCGATCTGATCCGGCGCGGCGCACAGGTGCACGCGGTAGCGAGCTGCGCCGCGTTGCAGATACTGCACCCTTACGCCCTGGAATATGCCACAACCCATCCGGTGATCACGGAAATAACCGGCCGGGTGGAGCATGTGCAGTTTTGCGGCGTGGGAGGCCTGGCAGACCTGCTCTTAATCGCGCCTGCCACGGCCAACACCATCGGCAAGATGGCCTGCGGCATCGACGACACGCCCGTAACCACCTTTGCCACTACGGCTTTAGGCAGCGGAAAACCGGTCGCGGTGGTTCCTGCCATGCATGAAGCCATGTACCGCCACAAAGCCGTGCTGCGCAATTTGGAGGCGCTGCGGGCCATGGGCGTGACGCTGATCGATCCGCGCCTGGAGGAGGGCAAGGCCAAGATCGCGGACAACCTGGCGGTGGTGAGGGAGGTGGAAAGGCTGCTGGGGCCATTGGACCTGGCCGGCAAGAAAATTATCATCACCAGCGGATCCAACGCTGAGGTGGTCGATCCCATTCGCATCCTCACCAATCGCGCCTCTGGCAAGACCGGCATAGCTCTGGCCCTGGAGGCGCGCCGGCGCGGGGCGGAGGTGACTGTTGTGCACCGCTTCATCCAGGATCTGCCCGTGCGCCAGGTCTACGCCGGGAGCGCCAAGGAGATGCTGGAAGCCGTGCTGGCGGAGGTGGCCAAGGGTTGCGACGTATTGATCAGCGCCGCGGCTGTGGCTGACTACACTCTGGACCCGCAGGCGGAGAAGATCAAGTCCGGCCAGGAGCTGGTGCTGCACCTTTTGCCCACCCAAAAAATCATCAAGACGGTGCGGGAGGCCTACCCCCATCTGAAGATTGTGGGCTTCAAGGCCGAGACGGGCGTGACCGACGAGGAGCTGGTTCTTCGGGCCAAGAAGTCCATGCTGGGCGGCGGTCTGGACCTGGTGGTGGCCAACGACGTCGCGCGGGGCGGCATGGGCACGGATGACAATCGGGTGCTCATAATAGATCGCCTGGTCGCGCGCAAAGTTGCCGAGGGCAAAAAGAGCCTGATTGCAAAAATGATCATGGATGCCCTGGTGGAGATCCTATGAACGGCATCACGAAAACCGCTCAGGCCTTTGTGCCCTCTCACATCACCGGCTTTTTTGCCGCCCACCGCAAAGATGAGCCGCGCCTGGCAGGCTCCGTAGGTTGTGGCCTGTGCCTTTCCTTGGGAGCTACTACTACCATTGAATCGGCTCCCGAGATTCACGATACGAAAATTTATCTCAATGGTGCACTTTCCGAGGCTCCCGTTTCCAGGTACGTGGTGGAGAAGCTGGCCAAAGAGCCGGTGCTGGTGAAGACGGAGCTTTCCATGCCCTTGGGGGCGGGCTTTGGGGCCAGCGGGGCGGGGGCACTGGGCTGTGCTTATGCCCTCAACTCCTATTTTGACCTGGGCCTGACGGCCAACGGGGCCGCGGCCGTAGCCCACGAGGCCGAGGTGACTTTTCGCACGGGCCTCGGAGACGTTATCGCCCAGAATGCGGGCGGCCTGGTGGTGCGACTGCAACCGGGCGCGCCGGGCACCGGTCGCATCGATCGCATACCCGTCCCGACGATGCCCATCAGCTACGTAGTGCATGGCCCCCTTTCCACCAAAGAGGTTCTCTCCGACGAAAAGGTGATGGCTACGGTCAACCTCGCCGGAGAAGCGGCCCTAAAAGAACTCCTAAAGAGGCCTACATTCACAAATTTCCTGCAGCTCTCCCGCCGCTTCACAGTGCAGTCGGGCCTGGCCAGCGACTGGGCTCTAGAGGCCATCGAGGCAGTGGAGGCGGCAGGGGGGTTGTCCAGTATGATCATGCTGGGCGATGCCGTCTTTGCCTTTGGCGGGGCCGGAGCAGAAGCCCTTGCGGGCTTCGGCGAGGTTCATACTACTACTATTTCGCAAAGAGGTGCCAATCTTGACTGATATTCCAGTGTCTCATCCCAGATATGCTTCTTTGGTGGCACGCGAGCGCGTGACCAACGGAGTGATGAAAGGCTATACCAGTAGCCAGGGTCTCATTGCCCAGGGCAGGGGCGAGTGCTTCGACTATCTCTTGGGCGAGAGGACGACGCCCTCTGCTGAAGCGGCCACGATCGCGGCTGCTGCCCTGCTGCTCCTGGCGGCCCGACCGGCCTTGAGCGTCAACGGCAATGTAGCCGCCCTGGCAGCAGAGGAGATGGTGGCCCTGGCCAAAGCGCTCCAAATTCCGCTGGAGGTCAACCTCTTCCACCGCTCTGAAGAGAGGGTGAAGAAGATCGCCGACCTTCTCCGGGAGAAGGGCGCCAAAAACGTGCTGGGTGAGAATCCCGATACCTGCGTTCCCGGCCTGGAGCACGCCCGGGCGCTGGCTACGCGAGGTGGGATTTACGACGCCGACGTGGTTCTCATCCCCCTGGAGGACGGCGACCGCTGCGAGGCGCTGACGGCTATGGGAAAGAAGGTCATTGCCATCGATCTTAATCCCCTCTCCCGAACAGCACGAAAGGCCACGGTGAGCATCGTGGACAATATCCTGCGGGCGGTGCCGAAACTGGCGGCGCAGGTCCGAAGGCTATCGGAGCTGCCGCGGGCCGATCTGGAAAAAATGGTGCAGGAATATGACAACGAAAAGGTGCTGCGCCAGGCGGTGCAGGAGATACGGGATCACCTAGAGGGGCAGTTTCGAGAGGATAACGTGCCTTTGTGAACGGCTGAT
>JAABPZ010000098.1 GCA_011391755.1 Methanothrix sp.
CAAAACATTGGTTTATTTCGGCCTCGCTGTACTGGCTTGCTCGGGTCCGTGCCGCCTTCTGCACGCTCTGGTCCGGATCCTCAGCCGGTCGTTTCAAGAGTATTGCGATTTTGCGCCACAGCCGCCCGCATAATCCATGAACGATTGTCTCAGATCAAAGAAACCGTAAGGTATAGATAAATTCAGAATATAACAGATAGCATGAAAAAAATATTTGTGGCTCTGTCTTTAGCTGTCTTATGTACCTGTGTCCTGGTCTTGGCAGAAGATCAGAGCTATCAATCAGCAAATTTGACAGAAAGAACTAGTATCGAAAAACAGGTAAACCTCAATCAAAGCGAATTTCAATTAGTTCAGGTTAATCTCATCGATCTAGCCCAACAAAAGAATTTGGACGCGAAGGATGGTCTCAATATAACTCAAGTGGCATTTGGGAAGAATGCCAGCGTCAATTTAGTAATGGGTCCCACCGGCTCGATCCTAAAGATGCACTATCATCAATACAGTGATGAGATAACCTATTGCATTAAAGGCCAGGCCGTCATGAACGTATCCGGCAAGGAATTAGTGATGAACGCCGGAGATCTGATGTACATACCAGCATTAACGCCCCATGGATCAGAAGTAACCGGCAATGAAACTTTGCAGCTCATCTCTATCTTTACACCACCATTTGACGGGAAAGACAGAATTTACGTTTAGTCAAATCGCGCATCCATCTAACCCACCCTCCCCCGTGCCGCCTTCTGCACGCTCTGATCCGAGTCTTCGGCCAACCGTTTCAGTGTCTCGACCAGAGTATTGGGATTCTCGGCCACTGCTGCTCGCACCATCCAGGACCAGTGGCCGGAGAGTTCATCCAGAATCTTGCCCTCTAGCGATTCATTGCGGGCCAGCGCTTCTCTAACCTCCCAGCTCCGGTCGGTAGCGAGAACGGCCAGCGCCTGCGCGGGCGTGCGGGGATTTTGCGCCGCCGTTACCCGCACATCCATGATCCTGTCGGCAGAGAGGTAGGTAAGCAGATCCATCGGGGTGGACGGGTTCTTAGCGATGTTGTTTCGCACCTCCCAGAACACATCCTTGACCATCTTGTTCATCGATTCCACAGATAGAAGGGGATTAGATGCCGCCGCGGCTCGAACATGCTCCTCGGAGTCCCGGGCGAGAAAGGCCAGAGTCGAAGGATTGATGTTCGGGCTCTTTGCCGTCGCCTCCTTTACAAGATAGCGATTCTTCTGCAAAGTGCAGTCGTAGTCCACCATCTCATCTGCCGCCAGCATCTCCAAAATCTCGCCTGGGGCGCGGCGATTCAAAGCCACCGCCGCCCGCACATATCCAGAGCTGTCCTCCGCGAGCTTGGCAAGCGCCGGCGCTGATGCGTTCGCATTGCCGGCTACCGCTTCCCTCACCCATTGCACCTTGTCCCGGGCCAGTACGTCAAGGATATTCTCTGGCACATCTGCACTCCAGGCCACTTTTCTTCGCACGTGCCAGTCCCAGGAGCAAGAGAGCTCATCCAGATCGTCCTGCCCTTTTTTGTCCTCTTGTAGCGCGCTCATTTTTTAAATCTCAATCCTGTAGCAGTTAAAGCCATAAACCTGTTCTAAAAGCTCCTTTGTCTTTCGTTCCTCGTGCCGCTCCAGCCTTCTCTCTACCACGGGAAGATCGATTGCGGGAGCGATCTGGCGGAGGAGGCTCTCCTCGCCGGAAAGCACGGCATACTTGAGGAGGGTTTTATACTTACCCATCAGCTCGGCCAGTTTTTCCGACACAAGATCTACGTGGCTCTTGATATCCTCCTCACGTAGCTTCTCAAACCTCTTCTGGCTCCAGCCGCCTTTGGAGTGCTTGCCCATCACCGGGCTTTCTACCATCTCTTCTGCCTCGAAGCCCTCCCGGCAAAGAGCCACCCCCAGGAAGGTCTCTCCGGCATGGGCAGATACGACCAAGACGGGCGTGTCCATCATCTCCTCCAGGGAATCGAGTGCAAAGGCGCTTCCTTCCCGAGAATAGCTCTCCTGAATGGGAAAAGGTGGAATGAGGAGCAGAGAAAAGAGCAGGGGACTATGCAGGATTATCC
>JAABPZ010000099.1 GCA_011391755.1 Methanothrix sp.
TCCGGCTTCCAGTAGGGCGGAATGGTCTCCAGGAGGGTTATCAGGTTGGAGGGGCCCACGATGTCTACGCCACAGGCAAAGATGCCAGGAGTGAAGGTCAAGCCGGCTAATGCGGCGTAGCCGCCGTAGCTTCCTCCCATGATGGCAATCTTCTTGGGATCGGCGATCTTTTGCTGCACAGACCAGTTCACGGCATCGATGAGGTCGTCATGCATCTTCTTGCCCCACTCCAGATTTCCGGCATTGATGAAATTCTTTCCCAAACCGGTAGAGCCGCGAAAGTTAACGCTCAAGACGGCGTAGCCCCGGTTGGCCAGCCACTGATGCATGGAATCAAGCCCCCAGTAGTCGCGAGCCCAGGGGCCGCCGTGCACGTACAAAACCATTGGTAGCGGCTTTTCCGGCCATCCGTCGCCATTCTCATCGCTTGGCAGGGGCAAGGTGTAGTAGCTGACCAGGTCCAGGCCGTCACGCGTTTTTATGACGGCCGGAGTCATTTTGGCTAGCGGCAGCCCCGCCAGCTTTTCTCTGTCCGTGAATAGGAACGTGGCCCGCCTTTCCTCATGGTTGTAAAGGTAGTAGCGCGCCGGCCCGTTATCCCTGGTGAAAACGACTATCCATACCTTGTCGTTCAGGCTTCGGCTTATTACCGTCATGTCTCCTTCTTCCACACTACGCAGCAGATCGATGTCCTGCTCAATGGATGGGTCCAGGATCTTCCATTGTATCCGGTCGTAGTAGAATGCCACCGCCTGCACATTCTTTTCCGTAGGATGAATCATCATGCCGTTGAGATCCGATTTGGGGTCTTCGGCTAGAAAAATGCTCTCATTCGTATGCAGATTGAGGGCATAAAGAGCGGCCGTATTTCTGCCTCTGCTATCGATAAGGTAAATGAGATCATTGCTCTTATTGAATCCGGCAAAACCGGTGGTAAGAGTGTCTTCCATCTCGATCTTCAGGAAGGTCTCCCAACTGCCGTTTTCGGCGGGCATGAATACTTCGCTTCCGCCGTCTGCCGTCATATTGCTGGCCAGCCGCACCCGGAAGTCGTCATCGATCTCGAATCCAGAGAACTCTTTATTCTCCAGGATAAGCGTCATGTTGCCTGTCTCGATATTGAGCCGGTAGAGGTCATGATACTCAGGGTCACGCCTATTGAGGCCGATGATAGCTTCCTCTGGATGCTTGGGACTGAGAGCCCGGATCTCGGCCCGAACCCCTTCAAAAGGCGTGAGATCCAGGATCTTGCCGCTGCTAAGATTGACGCTATATATCCTCCAGTTCTCGTCTCCATTGCGATCCTGCAGGTAGAGGATATGCTGGTTGGTGTGAGTCCATGTGTAGCTTCTGATGCCCCGAGAGGTGTCATTGGTCACAGGCTTTGCCGTCTTTGGCGAATCTGCCTGTCCCACCCAAACATTGAGCACTCCCTCTTTCGGGGCCAAAAAGGCCAGCTTCGAGCCGTCTGGGCTGATTCTGGTGGTGATTCTATCCGGATTGCCGAATAAGAGATCCCTGGAAATGAGGGAGCTGTTATTCCTATTCTGCTCTCCTGCCTTGGTATCGGCGCCACCCAAAGACGCCAGCAGGATAACAAAAATGATAATAATAAGAAAGTTTTTCATAGTTTAACCTCTAATTGCAGCATCAAATGTCAATGTCTTCCGGATATAAATAAATGGTTACACAGTCTCGATTGCTATGAGAAATCCAATGGCTCTTTCCGCCAGGGGGTATCTACGCACCAGTGCCTTGAACCTCTTGCCGTGATTGGGTTCAAGAAGGTGGGCAAGCTCGTGCACAATCACATAATCCTCAACCCATTGGGGAAGACTGGCCAGCTTGCTGCTGATGCGAATGGTCCGAGCGGTACAGTTGCACGACCCGCGCCTGCGCTCCTGATTTCCGGAGTACTGGATGCTGTTCCAGGTCAGAGACCCTTGAAAGTATCTGCTGTTTAGAAGGCAGGCTCTTTCATGCAGATGGGCGTCATCCTTGGGATAGACCCGCTTCTCCAGTTTAGAGCGCAGTTTTTCGATGTGACCTTGCAGAGCAGCATCTGAGATAGAGGCCGGTGCCAAAACCTCCATCTTTCCTCCCACCATCCTGGCCTGGATGGTCTTCTTGCGTCGCGCAGATCTCTTAATCAGAACCTCCAAAGCAAAAGTCCCCCTGGTAGACCAATGGTCTGTCGGCGGGCTATTAATAACTTTCTTTTTGATGAAAGTATATAAAAAATAACAAAGTTTAATAGAAAGCTCATGGTTCAAGAGCAGGGCAGCCAGTCCACGCTTATCTCCCCAGGACGGCTGCTGGACCAAAGCTGTATGAACTTCTCAATGGAGAATACTCCGGTCAGCTCCTCCACGCTGCGGCCTAAGAGCTGATGACGGCCCTTGCCAGAGCTGATCGGATCGAAGGATTGCCAGGCGATGTAGGCCTTGCCGATTACATTAGAGTTGATGCTGGCCTCAAGACCGCCGGCAGGGTTGCCTGTGGGGCTGAAGTCCCGGCTGCCGGCATCTGTCCCATTGGCATCAGATGCAAAAGACTGCGTCCCATAAGCTCCGGTATTGATCTGTGTATTTCTCTCCAGGTGCTCGATGTCAGTGTAAGATTCTGTCAATGACGCACCGGTATCATAATTTTTGACGGTAAGGATATCTTTTTGGCCGGCGTTGTTCATAGCCTCGGCAAAGCCCAGGGGCATGCCTTGCACTCCGGAAATAAGAGCCAATGCCGCGACCATCAGACAGATCCGCTTGAACACTTATCCATCACCTCAGTTCGATGATTGTCGAACATTTATTTTAAGCTATTGCCAGATCTCATTAAATCGACGAAATTAAAAAAATAGATTTTGCAGTATCACAGCATATCTTCTGTGCTCATGCTTGGAGCTGCCTGAGGTTGCTGATCCATGTCTTGCAGGGTTAACTCTCGGTTCTGCAGGGCAGGACCATTGGCAGAATCAATCGTGAGTGCTTTATTGAAGCAGGTCAAAGCATCCTGATATCTTCCCATTTGCCTGAGGACGACACCTTTGTTATTCCAGGCAGTGGGATCTTGAGGCCTGATTTGAGTGGCTTTTTCAAAGCATTCCAGAGAGCCGGAAAGGCCGCCTTCATTGGCCAGAGCCATGCCCTTTCCTATCCAGGCATCGAAATAAGAGGGATTTGCCTGTAGGATCTGGTCGAAGATGACAATGGCATCGCTGTATTTATTTAATCCCTGGGAAAGTGCAATTGCTTTCAGATTCAGAGACTCGGGGTTGGTGGAGTTGATGGCAAGCGACTTATCAAAACAAGAGATGGCGTCCTCAATGCTGCCCAGGTTGGCCAGGGCTTTTCCCTTATTATTCAACAGGACGGTGCTGTTCGGCTCCAGCTCCAGGGCCTTGTCATAGCTTGCAGCCGCTTTTTCAAAGTCGCCCGAGATGAAGTACCCATTTGCCTGATCGGACCAGAACTGTGCCGATTCTCCCATTGCCGGCAGAACATATATCGCCGCCAGCACTGCGATAATAGTAATTGCAAGTTTCATAGAGAGCCTTTCTTTAACGAAGGGGTAAATATCTCTACCCCTTGGCTTTGCAGACAATTGCGAAAAAAAAGCGCTTGACTTAATCTACACGTCATCTTTTTTGATTTTCTCAATAAACGTGTTCCATTTTCTCGCCTCGTTTACCTTTCGTTTGATCAATTCCTCAGCGTCGTACTCTGTCAGAGTGCCATGTTCTTTCTTCTTGAGGATATCCTTGAAGTCCAGAAGCGCTCTAATTATACTTGCAGCTTCATCATGAAGCGCTATTGCCTGTTTTTGGGTCAGCTTTGCCGACCTTAGATCTTCCTCATCGATCTTCTCTTTTTTCTCCAATATCTCGATCAACTCGGCAATTTGCAGCCGCTCTTTCTCTGTGATCTCTTTTTCGTTGATCAATCTCCAGATGAGACTGTGTAGCTCTACCAGGCCCTGCCCGGCATGAATCTCGGGTGGGAGATCCTTTTCAGTCTGATGAAACTTTTCCATCTCGCTTCTTAGATCATTGCAATCGATCTGCATCTGCTCCGGCTCTTTCACACCTACCCATACCAAAACGTGATGAAGACTGGCCAGGAGCTTTTTGCGTTCTGCTTCAGTCAGATAGTCGATGATCTCATTTTTTTCAATTTCAGACATGAATCCTCCTTCTAATCGGGGCGGCAAAAGTTTTATAGCTATGCATGCTATGTTTGATCTATGACACACACTACACACGAAACATCTGTGGGGAATCGTCTTCTACGACGTTCGTTCACTCGTTGATGAAAATGTCCGTATTTTTGACACCACACTCAGGGATGGCGAGCAGACCCCAGGCGTATCTCTTACCCAGGACGAAAAGCTCAAGATCGCCAGGCAGCTTGATAAACTCGGTGTGAATGTTATCGAGGCAGGATTTCCCGTATCCTCCAAGGGCGAGCTTGACAGCGTCCGGCAAATAGCCAGGGCGGGCCTGCAAGCCCAGGTCTGCGGCCTCTCTCGTATTGTAATAAAGGATGTTCAGGCCTGTCTTGATGCCGATGTGGGCATGGTGCATGTCTTCGTTCCTACCTCCGATATCCAGATAGCTCATACTATTAAGAAGAGCCATGACGAGATCGTGGCTGGAGCTATGGAGGCAGTGCAGTTTGTCAAGGACAACGGCAGAACATGTCTCTTCTCAGCTATGGATGCCACCCGCACTTCGCCGCAGTTTTTGCATCGCATCTTCAAGGCGGTGGAAGAGGTGCACTGCGATATCATCAACATTCCGGACACGGTAGGAGTAGCAGCTCCTTCTGCCTTCTACCGTTTTGTCAAGGATATCTGCGATGATGTCAATATGGTGGTCGATGTGCACTGCCACAACGACTTCGGCCTGGCCGTGGCCAATAGCCTGGCGGCAGTGGAGGCAGGGGCCCGAGAGGTGCAGGTCTGCGTCAATGGTCTGGGCGAGAGGGCCGGCAACGCCAACCTGGCCGAGACGGTCATGAGTCTGCACGCTATTTATGGGGCTCGTACCAGCATAAAGACGGAATACCTGGTGGAGACGGCCCGCCTGGTAGAGCGGCTTACCGAGGTTAAGATACCCATAACTGCGCCTATCGTTGGCGAGAACGCCTTCTCCCATGAGAGCGGCATTCACAGCCACGGAATTATTGAGAACAGCAAGACCTTTGAGCCCGGCATCATGACTCCGGAGATGGTAGGCCACAAGAGGCGCATAGTCCTGGGCAAGCATACGGGACGACATGCCGTGGCCAAAGTGCTGGAGGAGGCGGGCTACCAGCCCACCGAGGAGCAGCTCCAGGAGATACTGGAAAGGGTCAAGGAGCTGGGCGACAAAGGAAAGCAGATCGCTAATATCGATCTTCAGACCATTGCCGACGTGGTGATCGGAGAGGTGGCCAAAGGAAGCCAGGCCGTAGTGCTCCGGGAGGTCTCGGTCATGACCGGCAACATCATCACGCCCACGGCGACGGTAAGGGCCCTGGTGCGGGGCAAAGAGAGAGTTCTCGCCCATATCGGCGTAGGGCCGGTAGACGCAGCCGTAAATGCCGTGCAGGGCCTACTGGAGTGCGACACATCCATTCGCATCTGCGACTTTAGAATTGAAGCCATAAGCGGCGGGGCCGATGCCCTGGCGGAAGTGGTGATTGGAGTAGAGGACGACCGGGGGCGCAGGGTCAGCGCCAAATCAGCTCGCGAGGACATAGTCATGGCTTCAGTGGAGGCTCTGGTCAGCGCCATAAATAGATTGATGCTCCTGAATCCCGCAGATGAAAAGAAGAAGGCTTGAACTTTCAAGCCTCTATTTTTCCTTCTAGTGCTCGAAGTGCATGTGCAGTTCGGTCTTGCCGTCTTTGGCTGAGAAGTTCATCTTATCCACGTACCTGCTCATAGTAAATGCTGAGAGAGCCAGCGCGCTCGCATCTGCATCGTGCATGGTGTCGATGCCGGGCATGGTGGTCGGAATATCAAAGGG
>JAABPZ010000100.1 GCA_011391755.1 Methanothrix sp.
AGAATTTCATACTAATTATATATCTTAGGCTTGGAAAACTCCAATTCAATCTACCCACATGATGTAGCGAGGAACCATAAAACCTTTATTCATGGTTTTAATTCCTCCACAATATGATGGACATTCGTTGTATATTACATTACCCCCAATTTACGGATGCATTCTAACGGATGTGTATTTATGCCCGTGCGAGGATATTTTGGGCTAAGGATTTTATATTCACAGCACCAACATCTAACGTATGATAAATAAAGCATTTTTTGAAGAAAAAAAAGGCGTTAAGATTCTGCATATAAAAGGCAATCCATACGAAATTGGATACCAGCATGGCTATCTTTTGGCAAATAAAATTGATTTGATGATAAAGAGAACGCTTCTAGCGACTGCGGCTTACGTCGCCCGGCAGACCGGCTCGGATCTTGAAATGGCAGAAGAAATGATATGGATTGGCCAGAAAAAAGCCGAACCGTTTGTCCCGACGGAATTTAAAGACGAAATGAGGGGAATTGTCGATGGTGCAAACGACGCCGGAGTGGATGTGACTTTAAAGCAGATCTTGCTCTGGAATACAAACTATGATCAATGGTGCATCTATTGTCATCCCCATTACTGGCAATGCATAGGTAAGACAAATACAGAAAGTAATGCGTTAATGCAATCTCCATCCGGAGGATGTAGCAGCTTTTGTGCCTGGGATGAATGGGCCGGAGGAAACGGGAAACTGATCTTTGGAAAAAATGAAGATAATTTCAATATGCCGGAACAACTGGATAATCGTATGATGGTCATAGCCGACCCAGATGACGGATTTGGCCATGCATTCATGACCTATCCTGGGATGATTGGGCTTGATGGCGGTGTAAACGAGGAAGGACTTGGGATGATGACGCAGTTGAATTCCATGCAAGATGAAAGCATGGAAGGCTGTGGTATTGCTATATTCACTCGATATTTGCTGACCCATGCCAGCACGGTGGATGATGCCATAAAGATTTTTCGAGAAACGCCGCGATGTGCCGGCATTGCCTATCATGTAGTAGATGCCAAAGCCAAAAAAGCTGCCGTAGTAGAAACGTCTTCCAAGATGGTTTCTGTTCGTTATCCCATGCCCAATGTCAAAGCGCTGTGGCAAACTAATCATTCCAATTGCTATCCGGGCTGGATGGGCTATTTCGGATACAATATGGTAGCTGATCAGGTTATGGTTAATGAACTCAAGGATATTTCCTCGATCGAGAAATGGCAGAACAGTCTTAGGGATCCTTACAACTTTTGCGTTCAAGCTCCTAGCCGCTTTGAAAGATATGGACAGTTAATACACGAGTACTATGGCCAAATAACCGTGGAAAATGCCATAAAAATATTAAGTGATTGCTATGATCCTTATACGAAGATGACCCGCGAAGGGAGTATTCCCTCGTGGACAAACAATATACTCTGCTCGATATGTGCTCTGTATCCTGATTTCGCTTATCAAGCAAAAGAGCCTTTGGGCGAGTTTAAGGCTCATGTCGCCAATATGTGGAGTTTTATTGCTTATCCAGAAACCGGTGATCTCTGGTTGGCAATAAAGGATTTCCCTGCGCAGTATGGCGGATATGAATATTTCAACTTGAAAGAGCTACTGAGCTTTTTGCGTTGACGAAATAGGATTTAATGATTTACACCTATCTGGGAGACTGGATCCGCCGCCAGAAGGACGACATCAAAAGCGGCGTGGACGGGGCAGCAGAGAAGCTGGCTGCTGCCGAGGCGCTCAAGAAGCGGCTGGAAATGATACTGGAGGGCGAAGCGCCTTACGATATCTTCGTGCGCTGGAAGCCGCTCGGCTTGCAGCCTTTGAGAAGCCGATTACAGATATGCGTACCTAATATTTATATAAGTTGAGGGCGGCGTGAAAATAATCAAGGCGTGGGCGCTGGTGGTATGCCCTGCACCTCGAACTCTTTTTTGACGGCCTCTCTTATGTCACAGCCTATAACCTTTGCTACGTTCCTGCCGGGGACAGGAACCTCCAGCCGGAGGGTTAGCTCCGAATACCTGGTGTTCATGAGCAGCACGTTTAGTGGCTTATCCTTCAGCACCATGGGGTGGCTCCGAGCAACCTTTATGATTATCTCCCGGGCCCTGTCGATGTCGGAAGCCTTCTCCAGGTCAAAGTCCACCATCCAGGTTATCTCCGGATCCCTGATGGACCAGTTGATAATCGGCTCCATGCTCATGATGCTATTGGGAACAATAATTCTCTTATTATCAGTGGTTCGAATTACCGTATGCCTCAGAGTCAAGTCCTCCACCTGACCGTATTCACCTCGAAAGTCCACTGAATCTCCCACCCGGAAAGGCTGGAAGACAGCCAGGAAGATGCTGGAGGTGAAGTTGGAGAGAGAGTCCTTGGCGGCAAAGCCGATGGCCAGACCCGCGATACCCGCGCCGGCGAGTATGGCTGTGACGAGGCTACGTAGCTGCGGTATTTGATAGATGATGAGCATCAGGCCGATAACGTAGATAGTGGCGGAAACCAATCTACGCATCATGAGCTGCATGGTCTCGTCCATCTTCATCTGCACCTTGGCAACCACCGTGGGAATATAATTCGCCAGCATGCGGTCTACAATGCGCACAGCGGTGCGAGTCAAGAGTGCAATTAATATTATAAAAAATATATTCAATAAAATGAATGTTAGATCTATGCTGCTGATGGTATTTGCCAGAATCTGAATGAAAACCAGGTCAACATGTCTGCCCGTAGTTGAATCCGCAGCTTGTTGAATCCAATTTGCCAGAAGAATCGGATCGGTCATGCCTGCCATTGCTGTAAGATTCATCAGAGCATGGAATCGGAAAAAGAATACTTAAACGTTTCCGGACTTCTCAGAACAATACTGAGTTGCAGACGATCCGTAGACTGCCCAGAGGAATGCGGATAGAAAATCAGAAAGATTAAAAATATATATAAAATAATAGCGGCTTTTTGCCGCCTAAGAGAACATCCGCAGGGCTTCTTCTGATCCTTCAACCTCATCCCCGAGCACCTTTCTGATTGCCACCTCGAAATCGCTCTTGGCAACCGAAGATGCGCCTCTACGCAGAGCATTCATGCCTGCCTCAACCGCAATGGCATTGAGGTCGGCACCGCTCGCTTCCTCGGTGACTTTGACGATCTCCGCCAGATCCACATCCTCATCCTTCTTCATCTTCTGGGAATGGATCTCCAGGATCTTGAGCCGTCCAACTGCCGAAGGCATGGGAATCTCAATGATCCTGTCAAAGCGACCTGGCCGCAGCAGAGCCGGATCCAGAATATCGATTCTGTTCGTGGCAGCAATGATCTTGATGTCACCCCTGGTCCTAAATCCGTCCATCTCCGCCAAAAGCTGCATCATGGTGCGGTTGACCTCAGCACTTCCCGTGGTACCGTCATGAGTACGGATGCTTCCCACAGCATCGATCTCATCGATAAAGATGATGCTGGGGGCCTTCTCGCGCGCCATCTGGAAGATATCGCGAACGAGCTGCGCGCCCTCCCCTATGAACTTGTGCACCAGCTCCGAGCCGGACATATGGATGAAAGTGGCCCTGGATTCGTGAGCTACAGCCTTAGCGAGCATGGTCTTGCCCGTTCCCGGTAAGCCGTAGAGCAGTACACCTCTGGGCGGCTCTATGCCGATCTCCTTAAAGATGGCAGGATTCGTGAGCGGCAGCTCCACTGTCTCCCTGATCTCTTGAATCTGGCTTTCCAGACCGCCCACCTGTTCGTAGGATACATCGGGCGCCTCTATCAGCTCCATTACTTTGGCCCGGACATCCACGGAACGGTCCAGGACGCGAACGATGGTGAGAGAGTTGTTTATGGCCACACGCGAGTTGGTCTGGATTATCCCCATCAGCTCGGGCGGCGCGGTAGTGATGAACTCCTGATTATTGCCGTGTTGCCTGAGCAGGACATAGTCCGACCCCATCTCCATAACCGTTGCCAGGAACAGCGGCATCCTCTTGAGGAGTATATTCTCTTTCTTCAGCCGCTCAACCTCTCGCAGATATTTTTTGTTGGCAATGAGGGACTCGAAGAGCTTTGCTCTTACCTCTTCCCTCTCCATCCTGGTTGTCTCCAGTTCTTCGGCGAGATTCTTGTTGTCGGACTGCAGAGCGTTAATCCTCTTTACGAAGGACTCCTGAATGGTCTCTTGACCAGAAATGGCCGATGTTTCACTCATATAAAGAAGCCCAGAGTTTTTCAAGCTTATAAATTCATGCCTGGGGCGGTAACTGAAAATTTCTCTATCTCGGAAAAGTATCAATCATATTTGCCTCTGGTAGTGGCTGCAGCCATGATCGACCTATTCATCAATTCGCGAGAAGAGTACGATGAGGCCAAGTCTCAACGTGCTGGCGCAAAAGGCAGTCGCATAGATCGCAGAGCTGTAGGGGGTGAAAGAGGCCTACGTCACCTTGGTCAGCAAGATGGACTACGCCCATCAATCAGGCTTCTTTGGCTACCTCTTTTTTGGCCATCTGCAGCCTCTGCTTGGCGTTATAGCCTGTGGCTTTTTCCAGGAAATTTCGGAAGTGCTTGTTGGTATCCATGGCTTGCTCGTCGCTGGCGCCTATTACCGACTCTGTGGTCACCGTGAGCTTCTTGCCGGTGATCGACACACAGATGCTTTTAAGAGCTCCAAAGCTGAGCAGAAGCTTGCCGTCTTCTTGCTTGATTTCCGTCGAAAACTCCTCTTCCAGAGCCTTTTGAATTCGCTCTAGATCGGGCTTGAAGCCCCGCTTGAATGAGTAGTCCATGAAAAGAGTATTGGGCCTGTTCCTGTATAGATCTTTCGAGCGAAACGATTATCTTATCGATCAAGATGACGGATATCGCGAGATCCTTGGTGCCAAGATTACGGACCGTGAGAGTGAATGGGTGTGGATAGGGGGCCAGATATTTTACAGAAAACTCGGCACACTACCTCATGCAAAAGCTTTTTCCGCCCGCTGGCTGCAAAGGAGGCCTCGGCAGGATAACAATAAATGAGCGCACTATCTTTTGAAATCTTAAGGCAGGATAAAGAGACACATGCCAGGCTGGGGCTGATTAAAACCAGACGAGGAGATATAGAAACGCCCTACCTGGTCCCGGTGGCAACAATGGGCAGCGTGAGAGCTTTGGGCTCCGACGATCTGCAGAGTTTAGGCGTGCAGTGCACCCTTGCCAATACCTACCATCTTCACCTGAATCCGGGCGATGAGCTGATCGCAAGGTTCGGTGGGCTGCACCGGTTCATGGGGTTTGACCGGCCCCTGTTCACCGATTCCGGCGGTTTTCAGGCCTTTTCTTTAGGCTTTGCCAGAGAGCATAACATCAGCAAGATCGGCAACATCTTCCCGCAAGATTACAGAAAAAAATATGATGATAAGGAAAATGGGAGCACGCTAGGCATAAGCTGCAGGGAAAACGGAAACGTAAGGCCTAAGGAGAATTTGACCAAGATCACAGATGAGGGCATCTCCTTCAAGTCCCTTGCCGACGGAGCCATGCATTTTTTGAACGCAGAAAAGTCGATGAAGATTCAGTCCAATCTCGCAGCAGATATCATCATGGCATTTGACGAATGCACTTCACCCCTCTCGGATTATGATTACACCAAGAAAGCCATGATAAGAACCCATAATTGGGCGGAAGAGTCCATTCGATATCACGATAAAAATCAAGCTCTCTATGGCATAATCCAGGGAGGTTGGTTTGATGACCTAAGAAAGGAAAGCACACAGGCCATCTCTGAAAAGCCTTTTGACGGCATCGCCATTGGAGGCTCGCTGGGGAACAGCAAGCAGGATATGCATCAGGTCCTGGACTGGACCATTCCCAGACTGGATGACGACCGGC
>JAABPZ010000101.1 GCA_011391755.1 Methanothrix sp.
TCCTCGAACATGGTCTCTCGGCCCATGGAGTCGGTGGGCGGCTTTCGCACGCTGGTGGTGGAGATGACATCTCCTCTTGTTAGTGGCCGGCCATTGAAGACCTTGGTGAGGACGTCTCCTGGAGCAAAGATCTGCATCCCCTGCGTGACGGGGGCTAAGGTTACATGCTTGGCCTCGCTCCAGACCGCCTTTTTGACCTCTACATACTGGCCGATGCTCGTTCCGGCGTTGGATCTGATCAGGCCGTCCATCCTGATCATGTCTATGCCCTGATCCTGGGAATAGGCACTGACAGCCAAAGCCGCCGTTGGCCTTGAACCTAACAGCTCCACTATATCTAAGGGACGTGCGCCTATTTTCTCCAGGAAATCCTCACCAATCCTGACTATGCCTTTTCCTACATCGCCCTGATTGGCCTCGGAAACCTTCAGCCTGACGCTTTCTCCTTCATTCATGTATTTCTTGCACCTGCTTTCTATTATGACATTGGTATCTGTTTTTTAATTCAAATCCGATGTGCAATGCGAGCATTTGACTGCCGCTTTGGGAATGCTTTCTTTGCAGAAGGGACACTCCTTGCTATTGGGCTCGGGCGGTGCCGGCTTTTTCTTAGCTGCATTTACCTGGCGGATGAGCATGAATATGGCCAGTGCGACTATGAGGAAGTTGATGATGGCATTTATGAACAGACCATAATTGATGGTGGGTGCGGCTGCCGCCTGAGCTGCTGCCAGAGAGGCATAGGTCTTCCCATCCAGAGCTATGAACAGGTCGGCAAAGTTTATGCCGCCCATGATCATGCCGATGGGCGGCATGATGACGTCTTTTACCAGCGAATTGATAATGCCGCCAAAGGCTACCCCAATTATGATACCTATCGCCATGTCCAGGACATTGCCTTTCATGGCGAAATCCTTAAACTCACTAATAAATCCCATAATCCTAACCCCAATTAAAGATGCCGAATTCTTCTTAATATTAGCTGCTCAAATTATAAAATCTTAATGCATTAGCCCTTCCTTCTTGCAGATTTCCAGCAGATAATCCTGCAGCGACCTCTTGTAACCCTGGCGGGCGGCCTGTCTTTGTATCTCCTTCATGACACCGCTACCGTATTGCATGGCCTTCTTTTCATATTGGGCAATATCCGGCGGCATATATCGCTTCGCAATCGCTCGCAGCGGTATCTTTCTCACCCCATCTCGTACCAGCATTTCCGGAGCTATTGCCTTGGCAGCTACTACTACTCTATAGTCCATGTAGGGCAAGGAGAAGCATGCGCCATGCAGCCCGGCCACGGCCTGATCTCTGGCCAGTTGCAGGGGAAGACCCAGGAAATCCTTCTCCAGATCCGCTGCTAAGGTTTCCGTCTGCAAATAGCGGGAGTATCCCCCAAAGAGCTCATCCGCTCCCTGCCCGGCCAGGATGCGCGCCTCGCCATGCAGCTCTGCCCATTGGCAGACAAAATATAGCGTTGTGGCAATGGATGCATTCACCGGATCAATCTTAGGAATAACTGCCAGAACCTGGGCCAGGGCTTCTTCGATTGATGCCGGATCTATTAAGTGCTGATGAAGGGTCAGGCCAAATACTTTCGCCACCTGGACGGCATGCAGGAGATCATGTGAGCCGGCAATTCCCACCACAACACACTCTCTGCCGGCCAGCCGGGCGATCAGTGCCGAGTCCACGCCCCCCGAGAGAGCCACAACGCCATCATCGCTGCGAAGCTGCACAGCAATCCTTATGGCTTCATCCAGATCCATGAGAGGATATTTGGGATCCACCTTTCCCATCTCTTTGCCGCTGCAGACAACAGTACCCGCCGGGCAGTCTCCCGGCATGATCCCGAAATGATCGCGCGCCTGGCAGCCATTCCATTCTAAAAAGAACTCACCGCCCAATCTAAAGATCGCCGCCGGATTTTGCCCGAAAATAGCCCTGGCATCGCTATCGCTAAGCCGCCTTCCCTCCAGCTCCATCCAGCCCTTAACCTTGAAAGAAAAATCCATTATTCATTTGCCGCTCTTACTGCCCTTTCAGATGCGTCCTCTTCAATTTCGAATCTCGCTCGATTCAGCCAGCAGTTTTTGTCTTCTTCTTATGTGTTAGGTATTTACATCTTTCCTGGATTAGATGATTTTGCCATTATCTCCTGTTACTCTTCAAGAGCCGCATGCAAACAGAAAATGTTTTAATTCGCTGATGATCAGTCTAATATCCCATTGAGAAAATGGAGGCTACTCGTGAAAAGCATTGCATCGGATTGCCTGGAAAGAGTGAGAAAGGAAAAGCCGCTCATACACCACCTGACGAACTGGGTGACTATTTACGACTGCGCCAATATCGTGAAGGTATTTGGAGCCTCTCCAGTTATGGCTCATGCCAGAGAAGAGGTCGCCGAAATGGCAGGCATATCTTGCGCTCTGGTTTTAAATATCGGCACTCTGACAACTGATTTTGTCGAAGCCATGATACTTGCCGCAAAGAGCGCCAACCAAAAGGGAATACCTGTGGTCCTTGATGTCTGCGGGGCCGGCGCCACAAAATTTCGCGATGATAAATGCTTTGAGATCCTGGATCAGATAAGGGTGAGCATCATAAAGGGCAATTCTTCCGAGATGGCTCGTATGGCCGGGGAGAGCGTTTCTACCAGGGGCGTGGATGCCTCGGCTGTTGAGAAAAATCTGCAGGAGATAGCGCGAGATCTGGCTGAAAAAAGGAACTGCACCGTGGTTATCACCGGAAAAGAGGATATCGTGGCCGATAAAAGAAGAATGGTATTAGTGAGGAACGGCCACATCATGATGGCAAATATTGTGGGCACGGGATGCATGGCCACTTCAGTTATTGGCACCTTTGCCGCTGTGGAAAAAGACGGCGTTGCAGCCTGTGTGGCCGGTCTGGTCTGCTATGAGGTAGCCGCCGAAATAGCGGCCGCAAAGGCAGAGGGGCCGGGCAGCTTCAAGGAAAGGCTTTTTGATGCCGTTTACAATCTTGATGCAGAAACGGTAAAGAGGATGCAGAGGATCGAAGTGTGAAAGGATACTACTTCATAACAGACAGCAAATTGAGCCGGGCCGGAAATGAGAACGATGTACGGCAGGCAGTAGCATGCGGGGTGGAAGTTGTCCAGTACAGAAACAAGAGCAGAGAAACCCGGCAGATGTACGAGGAAGCCGTGCGGCTGCGGGAGATATGCCGGGACTCGGGCTCCATCTTTCTCATCAACGATCGGGTAGACATTGCCCTGGCCACACAAGCCGAAGGCGTCCACCTGGGCCAATCCGATATGCCATGCCTTGCCGCCCGCAAACTGCTCGGCCCGGAAAGGATCATCGGCATGACTGTACACAATCTTGCCGAAGCCCTGCAGGCGGAAAGCATGGGAGCTGACTATCTGGGAGTCTCGCCCATCTTCCAGACGACGACAAAACCTGATGCAGGAAAGCCGGCCGGCATCAGACTGATCGAAGAGCTCCGAGCCCAGGTAGAAATTCCACTGATCGCAATTGGCGGCATCAATCATTCCAATGCAAGCGAGGTCGTCAGAGCTGGAGCGGATGGCCTGTGCGCCATATCATGCGTAGTTGCCAAAGAGAATGTAAGGGATGAGATCAAAAAGTTTCAGGAAATTTTTTCGGCACGCAGGCGAGAGATCTAGAAGTTAGATGGATTTTCCTGATGCAATTCCTCCACCGGGTGGATTTGTACCTCAGGAATAAATATAATTATACCACTCCCTTGCATAGCTCCCCGCTTGCCAGATCCTCCCGGAAGAAGTCCTCGCGAGTGCGCCTTCCTAGAGCCAGGTCCAGCTTCCTCCGGGCATAAAAGGGCGCCAGCCTTCGCATTTCCCGGGCAAACCATTTGGGATAGAGCAACTTTACTTTGTTGTACCGCAGCCATTCCAGACCGTAGTAGCGGGCGTTCATCTGCCAGGTGATGAATTGCACCTCTTCCTCGGAGAGGTGCCGCGTCTTTAAATTGGCATGCAGCCCATCGTACCTGGTAAAGTCGCTGTTGGTAACAAGCCCCATCTCCTCCAGCTCGGCGCGCATCTGTGTCTTGGGGTAGGGCGTGGAGATGTAGAAGATGGGAAAGTCCACCTTGAGACGCCTGGCCAGCTTGAAGTTCTCCCACAGATCAGCCTCATCGTCATCGGGATTACCGCCGATCAGGCCCGTGGAGACGATAATATTATTATCATGAAGATACTGCACCGCTTTTTCCGCATCATTGGACATCTTGCCCTTGCCCAGGAACGCGAGGTTCCTCTTGTTGATGCTCTCTACCCCCAGAAAGACGCCATCAAAACCAGCTTCGCCCATCTTGTCCACTAATTGCTTGCTCGATGCTATTCCTGAGGCGGAGGCCTGCGTCTTGTAGCGCAAATGGGCAAGCCCAGCATCGATGATGGCCTGGCATAGGCGTTCCAGGCGCTTGGGATCGAGGGTGATGTTGTCGTCCGGGAAAAATATGGAGCCCGCCCCGTGCTTTTGCGCGTCCCGAATGTCCTCGATCACCCTCTCAATGGAAAAGCGCCGGAAGCGGCGGCCGTACATGAGATTGATGGAGCAGAACTTGCAGCCTTGCGTGCAGCCCCGGCTGGTCTCCACGCAGTCGATGGGCACATCAAAGCTGTAAAAGCCACTGGTGATGAGACGCGCATCCCTTTTAGGCATACGAATCTCCTCCACCTTAAGAAGGGGACGAGGCGGGTTGTGGACCATTCCTTTCCCTTTCCCTTCGTCCTCGTGGTAGGAGAGACCCAGTATGTCGCGTGGGCTTTTTCCGGCCAGCCTTGCCTGCACGAGCTCCCGGAAGGTAGCCTCGCCCTCTCCGCGCACAATGTAGTCGATAAGCGCCGCATCTTCGCTTTTGCCGATCTCTTCTGCGGCCAGCGTGGGATGGTAGCCGCCGAAAACCGTCTCTGCGCCTGACAGCTTGGCGATCTTTGCCAGGGCCAGAGCCTCTTGATACTGAAAGCTCATGGCGGTCAGGCCCACCAGATCATAGCCGTTTACGATCCGGCTCACATAATCCCGATGGTTTTTCAGGCCGTGGATGTCCGCCACACGAACCGTGCATAGGTCATCCACATGCGCCGCCAACGAGGCCAGGCCGAGATTGGGCACACGAGCTATGCGATCAAAGTCCAGCTGAACTACGGGAGATGATAGTAATAATATATCCATCCATTACCTTCTCTTGGCTTACTTTCGCTCGCTCTCATTCTCATCCACTTTCAGCAGTCGCAGGCCGGCATTCCAGTCGAACTTATTGGCCCGGCTGATGTAGGCGGCAACTTCCTTCACTCCATTCCAGCCACCGTAGCGATAGGCATTGGACCACACCCGGGACGAGGTGCGCAGAGGCGTATGCCAGGGATGGACCAGCTTGAAAGACCAGTCCAGAATGCCCGGAAACTCCTCCGGCTTGATCTGAGGATGATTCCAGACCATGTGCTTGCCGTCGTGGTGATGATAGTCGTGATCCCAGATGCCGAACTTCTCCTCGATCTCCGTCCACATGGGCGTCTGGGGCAGAGGAGTAATGACGCAGATCTGAGTTATGTCAAGCTTGAGTGCCGCCAGCTTCTTTATGTCCTCGCGTAGCGACTCCTTAGTGTCCTCCTCAAAGCCGATCATATAATAGCCCACTGTGCCCAGATTCCTGGCTTGCAGCATGCGCAGCGTCTCTAAAATGTCCTCGGTACCTTCCTTCTTCTTCATCTGGTCCAGGCGCTCTTGATGCAGGTTTTCAATGCCGATAGCCGCCCCCCCAAAGCCGGACACCTTTCTGCC
>JAABPZ010000102.1 GCA_011391755.1 Methanothrix sp.
CGCTTTTTGGGCTATCATTCTCGTTTAACGTGATGTTCGCGGCGGCGTTCTGACTGTCTTCTGCAATTGTGGCCGGCATTAAATAGGCCAGTAGCGCCAGAGTGCAGATAAGGCCTACAAGAATTTTTTGCATAATCATCTCCTCCTCCTGATTAGAACGATCGTGAGCAAGGCTAATGCGGTAGCTCCAGCCGGAAAGCTGGCTTTCTTTGCCGTATCTGTGGCGTTGCTCCTCAGCAGAGGTTTGGCCTCAATCACATTCTCCTCCAAATCCATAACGGCGCCGCCCTGGCCGAGCAAAATCGTGCGTAGCAAATAAATGCCCGGCCCAAGCGTTTTGTCCCAGGAGATCTCCACCGTCTCATCGTCTCCGGTAAGAAGGATCGGCGTCCTCTTCTCGGTGGTATTGAGAATGGAGCCATTTTGAGATAGAATAAAGCGCAAAGATCCCGCAAAGGGAACGCGAGAGTTGCCCATGACGGTAGCGCTGGCACCGGTCTCATCTTGATAGGTCTCGGTGATCAATGCATCCTCCCCAGCCAAAAAGGAATTCATGAAGGACCTTGTTTGGTTGTGATTCAGCTCCACAATCTTCACGCGGCCCGCATACTCGTGTCCGTTTTCCAGGATCTGTTTCCAGGCATAGTCCTTGCTAATCGGCAGGCCATTGCTTCCCGTGATGGGTATCACCTGCTCTCTGGTGACATACACGGCCTTGTTCCCGTCGATGAGCATGTAGTAAATATCCACAACGGTAGGATCGCTGGCACTGATGACAAGGTGCATGCCGCGAGAGTCGGCACGAAAATCGCGCACGTCAAACCGTATGGGCTCCACTCCCCCGTAAAAGAAGCTATTGCATTTCCTGAAGATTGCGGTGCCATTTTTCCATAAGAGCGCGCAGACATCATAGCTGCCTTTCTCGGCTTTTAGGGCCGGCCAGCGAATGACAAAGGTCCCCGCACCATCCAGCGTCAGGTTCCTGGTCGCTATCCGTCTTCCCTCATCCATCAGATCCAGCTCTAAAGTCATGCCGGCCACGTCTCCTTCCAGTGTAACATCAGCCGAGTCTATGCTGGAGTAGAGATCTATAATCTCCGAAGAATGGGCTGTGCCCGTCATAGCCATCAGGGCTGCCAGGGCCACCAGGGCCGCTAAATGCCAAAACGCGCTTATTCTCATAGGACCAACCTGCCAGCAATTGCCGGGTATTCTGTCTTATCGTGAACAGGTTTAAAACTAACGTGTCAAAAAAAAGGATATCAAATAGTCAGCCAATTGGTAAATGGCGCGATCAAGGTTATGAGCAGGGATGTCAGTACCAACCAGGTAAGAATGGCCACGGTCGTCTTGGTGAATCTTTCCGCCTTCTCGGGCCGGACAATCTTCTCAAAGCCGGACTGCACCAGATCCCTGAAGATGTGCCCGCCATCCAATGGCACCGCGGGAAGGCAGTTGAACAGGCCGGCATAAAGGTTGATCCAGCCGATCCAGAGCAGAAGGTTGGCAATCCAAAAGAACTTGTTTCCCAGGGGCTCTGCCCATCCGCTGGGCTCAAAGACGGCAGTCAGCCAGCCGCTAAAACCGGGAAAGCCCCTCTGGGTGAATCCCGGGATTCCCGTAAAAGGCAGGCTGAGCATTAAGTGGAACCCGGTTATGCCCATGCTGGGTATGTCCTTGAGTGTCTGCAAAAATTGCCTGGCTGGAACCTCCTGAAAGAGAGCCCCACCAGATAAAACCGCATTCCCAGAGATGCCGATGCCTATGAATCCACCGAATTCTTCCTTGGCCGCAGTCTCTTTCGCAGTTAGATTGACCTGGTAGGTATTGCCCTGACCGGTGGATATAGCGATGATTTGGCCGGGGCGAGTGGTGTTCATCTGCTTTCGAAAGCCCTCCAGATTTGCGATCTTTATTCCGTCAATTTCTGTGATCACGCTTCGGGAAGGAAGACCAGCAGATTCGGCAGGCGAGCCCTTGAAGATAGAAGCCACCATGATGCCCCGCGCCAGCTCGCCAGAGAGGGGCAAGATCTGTTCTCGATCGTCATAAAACACTTTCATGCTGGTTGTGGAACTGCCCAGATGACTGTAGAACTGCTCTAGACTGCGGTCTTTGTTTCCATTTACATCCAATAGCACCATGCCGCTCTCAAAACCGGCCTTCTCTGCGCTGGAGCCGTCCTGAACATCGACCACAATCAGCCTGTCCACCGGAGATATGGACCCGATGACCGGCCCGAAGAAGAGGGCCATAGCCACTGCCGCCACAATGAAATTGGAGATGACACCTGCCGATAGAATCCTGATTCTTGCCGCCTTGCTCACCTTTGCCGGCATATCTTTGTTGCCGAAGAGATCCTCTTCATCCGGCTCCACAAAAGCTGCTATTGGGGCAAATAAAACGGCGACGATTCCCATGGACTTGACGCGCACGCCCTCTACGCGACTGAGTATGCCGTGAGCGAACTCGTGCACTACCATGGTCACAAAAAGAGCAATCCAGCCCCAGACGAAGGGGATGTACTCATTTAAGCCGGGAATGAGAAGGATGTTTCTCGGAGCATTATAGCTGCTGGGCAGAGGAGGCTCCAGAATCATGTAATAGGTCATGGCAAGGACCAGTAGCAAAAAATAGGTCATGCTCAATACGACCAGGGGTATGCCGGCCGAGGCTACCAGTCTCCAGAAACTCTTGGGACGGGCCAGCCTGTCCAGCAGATTCAGGCCTCGAGTGGTACGAAAAAAAATGGCCAAAGGAATGCCAAACAAGCATCCTACTGAGATTCCCCGGCTACGCCATTTTTCGCTATCTTTCAAAGGCAAGAGAAGGATGGAATACAGGCCGATCAGTGCCAGAGCTATGAGCAGCCAATCAACGTAGTCAAGCTGAAACTGCAAGTCCAAAATTTGATCCTCAGAGTAAGCCCTGCGCCCTCAGCTCTTCCTTGGCCAGCTCCTGATGCTTCTTCTCCAAAAAGCTATAGACATTTCCATGCGGAGCACCATCAAGCAGCATCTCTATGGCGGTACGTGCAACTCGCATTTGCTCAGCATAGCCTAATATGGCTACGGTCTTGCCATACACAGATACCTTGGCGCCGGAGAGCCTCTCCATGATCTCACGCGACCGTCCGTCCTTGCCGATGATGCGACCCTTGATGCGTTCCATATCGTTCTTGGTGCCTGCCATCTTGGACAGGTCCAGCACATCGAGCATCAGCATCTCGTCATCAAGAAGGGCCAGAGCCCTCTCTGGTGAGAAGCCTCTGCCGATGGCTTTTACCAGGTCTAATACTCTAAGGCCCTGCAATGGGTCTTCTGCCGATGCAATAGAGATCGCACCGGTCTCGCTGTCTATCTCAATAGTGGTCTTGGTCTTCTCTTCGATAAAGCGCTTCATGGACCCGCCAGGTCCCACCAGCACACCTACGCGCTCTTCTGGAATCTTGATATCCAATTTAATCAGCCTTCTTTTTTGTCTATCTCTTCTTTGTCTTTGCGTAGCTTCTCCCAGATCTCTTCCGGGGAGCCCACGTTATATTTTTTCTTAAAGTAATGGGCCACGTTGGCTATATCGCGCTCCAGAAATCTTCTGGCCATGGGATGGTCCAGCGTAACAGACTGCCCCATATCTATTATCACCGGCTCGCCTTCGTCATAAAGTATATTGAACTCGCTCAGATCGGCATGAACGAGCTTCCCCTGATTATAGAGCACAGAGATATATTCAACGATTCTTTCAAAAATGCGCTTGGCGTCTTCAGTCTCCAGTTCCACGTCTTTTAGCGGAGGAGCAACATTCTCGCCAATGCCTATAAGATCCATAACCAGTATGTTCTCTCTCATGGCTATGGGGTGGGGCACGGCTACACCCACCTCTTCCGCTCGCGTCAGGTTCCGAAATTCCTTTCGGGTCCAGGCCGCGACAATAGCTCTCTTTGTGCCCTTCACGTTTCCAAATCGTGGATCGCCATGCAAGTAGTCCTGCATGGAATTGAAATTGCTGGTAGAGATGCGGTAAATCTTTAGGGCCAGCTGTTTTTCACCCACGATGGCCTTAAAAATGTTGGCTTCTTTGCCGGTGCAGACGGACCCGCCCAGAGCATCGATTACGCCCTTGCTGGCCAGGCTATAAAGGTCCATCAGGGTGCGCTTATCGAAGACCGCATCCTGGACGTTTAGATCATCGGAGTCCTTAATCCTGGTACGAAGAACATCGATCTTGGTATCGAAATCTTCATCCTTGCTACGCCGGCTCATAAAGTGCCTTTCAAGAAGATTCCTCTCAAGAAGTTCCTTTCAGAAATCCCTTGCGCTGCAGCCAGTCCACCTGGGGACCGGTATATCTCCAGACGACATCGGCCTTATCATTCTGGATTTCCCAGGGAATGACAATAACCACGTCACCCTGTCTGATCCAGATCCTCTTCTTCATCTTGCCAGGTATGCGGCCCATCCTGGTAACGCCATCGATGCATCTCACCCTTATGCGATTGGCTCCAAGCAAGCTTTCCACATGACCGAATATTTCTCGATCCTGTTTGCGGGGGAGACGGACTCTGGTAATTACAGCTCCTTCTTCTTCCCTGCCACGACCTCTATTATACAGCTTATCACCTCAAATAATAATTATGGACCTATGACTTCATGGAATCTTCGGGGCCGCTCTTGCCCCGAGTAGCCAAAGTACCTTTCTTTTCGCCCTTCTGCTAAAAACCACTCTTAAATAGTTAAAGCTTGTGTCGGCCAAAATGCAAATGGGCCCGACGCGATTCGAACGCGTGATCCCCGCCGTGTGAAGGCGATGTCATAACCAGCTAGACCACAGGCCCTCGAAGTAAGCAACTAAGTCATCAGCTATTTGTATCTTGCCCTTGGGAAGAGAACAGCAAACTCATTTTCGTCCGGCGCGGAGGAATTATTTAAATAGTAATTCGCGAAGCTAATGAAACAAATGAGTTTCATTTTGAGAAACCCAGCCTATACCTTTTATGAGCGGCTTTTAAAGACACGCATTCTTGCCGGAGAGCCGGTGGAGCATGTGGCCATTATTCAAGATGGAAATCGAAGATTTGCCATGCAAAGAGGCCTTTCCACCTATCTGGGGCATAGCCTCGGGGCGGAGACCTCGGAAATGGTTATGGACTGGTGCCTGGAGGTAGGTGTTAAGCATCTGACTCTCTACACCTTTTCCACGGAGAACTTTGAGCGAGACGAGAAGGAGAAGAGTTATCTCTTTGATCTGATCAAAAATAAGTTCATAGAGCTGAAGCGCTCCAAAAGGATACACGGCAATCAGATTCGCGTGCGGGCCATCGGCAGGGTAGAGATGCTGCCGCTGGACCTGCAGGAAGAGATCTGCCGCACGGAGGAGGCCACGCGAGAGTATGAGATGATGTACCTAAACGTGGCCCTGGCCTACGGCGGGCAGCGCGAGCTGGTAGACGCGGCGCGGTCCCTGGCGCGCCAGGTTTCCGAGGGAAAGATCCGGGCGGAAGATGTGAATGAGGATCTGATAGCTTCGCACCTCTATCCGCAGGATGGCATTTCTGTGCCCAAAGTGGATCTGATCATCAGGACGGGCGGAGACTATCGAACCTCTAACTTCCTGCCCTGGCAGGCCAACGGCAATGAGTGCGCCGCATACTTTTGCGCACCCTACTGGCCGGAGTTTCGCAAGATCGACTTTCTGCGCGCCATTAGGACGGCCCAGACCAGGGCCTCAGGCCAACAAGCTTAATAACTAAAAGTATGCCATGAAGGATGTTTTGTC
>JAABPZ010000103.1 GCA_011391755.1 Methanothrix sp.
TAGATGGCACAAGCCATGACTCTAGCGGTTCTTTGTCTAGCAATTCAATTTGCGGACAAAACGATGCTTGCTTAATTATATTTTCCCCTACATCTGCCAAATTTGGCGGCTTGTTCCTACGAAGTGCACGAGCTTTGGCAACTATGACCATTACGGGATTGATATCATATCCTATTGCCGAAAATCCCATTTCTTCGGAGATTTGTGTAGTGGTTCCACTACCGTTCCACGGATCTAGAATTACGGCACCTTTTGGTGGATTTAGGAACTTCAGAGTGTCGCTAACGAAATCCGAGGAAAATCCCGCGTAATAATTGTACCACTGAGATTTGCTAGGATTAGATGAATGAGAACGTTTGGGATTTCGCATTATTTCAATATTCATCTAATCATCCTACCATAATTCTTATATTTTATTTCTTTTTCCCCTTCATCGCCTCGACAAAAGCCAAAAACGGCGGCGACGGCTTGCCCGGTCGTGACTTCATCTCCGGGTGGAACTGTGATGCAAAGAAGAAGGGATGCTCGGCTATCTCGCAGATCTCCATCAGATCCCTGTTGGTGCCCGAGAAGATCATGCCCTTCTCCTCAATCTGAGCAATGTAAGCGGGATTGACCTCATAGCGGTGCCGGTGCCTCTCAACGATCTCGTCTGTGCCGTAAATCCTGTGCGCCAGGCTGCCCGCTTTCAGGTGGGCGGGATAGTTGCCCAGCCTCATGGTCGCGCCCATGTGCCGAATCTTCTCCTGCTCCGGGAGAAGGGCAATCACGGGGTTTGGTGTGGCCCCAAACTCCGTGCTGCTGGCGTCCTGCAGGCCGCAGACGTTTCTGGCGTACTCTATCACTGCTAGTTGCATGCCAAAGCATATCCCCAGGTAGGGGACCTTCATCTCCCGGGCGTACTGCACGGCCTTCATCTTGCCTTCCGTCCCGCGGGAGCCAAAGCCGCCCGGAACCAAGATGCCGTCCGCCTCTCGCAGGATGATGTCCGCCGAGCCCTGCTCCAGCTCCTCGGCATCGATCCACTGCACATCGATTTTAACACCGGCCTCAATGCTGGCGTGCTTGAGGGCTTCCCGGATGGAGAGGTAGGCATCCTCCATGGGGTCAGCACACTGCGAGCCCACGGTGTACTTTCCCACAATGGCCACCTTGACGCTGCCCTCCGCCACGTCCATCTTCTGCACGAACTCGTCCCAGTCCTTCCTCTCTTCCAGGGGGAAGAGCCGCATGGCCTTCATCAGATACCTGGCCAGGCCCTCCGCCTCCATCTGCAAGGGCACCCGGTAAATGTCGTCGGAATTGTGGGCGCTGATCACAGCCTCCGTTGGAACATCGCAGAAGTGGGCGATCTTGTGCTTGGTCTCCTCCAGGAGGGGCCGCTCGCATCTTACTACTATCATGTCCGGCTGCAAACCCAGCTGACGCATCTCTTTCACGCTGTGCTGGGTGGGCTTGGTCTTCTGCTCGCCATCCATGGTGGAAGGGGCCAGGGTGACATGCACGAAGAAGATGTTGCCCGTCTCCTCATACTTGAGCTGGCGCATGGCCTCCAGGAAGGGCATGGACTCGATATCGCCCACCGTCCCACCCACCTCGATCAGACATATCTCGCAGCCTCCGTCCCGGGAAACCTGGCGAATGCGCCTCTTGATCTCTTCGGTGATGTGGGGGATGATCTGCACCGTCTTGCCCAGATACTCGCCTCTGCGCTCTTTTTCGATGACAGTGCTGTAAACCTTGCCGGTGGTGATGTTGTGCTCGCGGGTAAGTTCCACATCTAAAAAGCGTTCGTAGTTGCCCAGATCGAGGTCCACTTCGCCGCCATCCTTGAGGACATAAACCTCTCCATGCTGGAACGGGCTCATCAGTCCGGCATCGATGTTGATGTAAGGATCAATTTTAATGGCTGTAACCTTATAACCCCGGTTCATGAGCAGCCTGCCGATGGACGCCGCAGTAATGCCCTTGCCAAGCCCACTCATTACCCCGCCTGTGACCACGATATATCTCATAAATTACATCTCACGCCTTGAGGAGCGTAGCCGCTCCGTATATGATAAGGGTGACGATCAGGATGGACGAAGCCAAAGCGCCGGGAAACTCCGGAATGCTCTCTGTGATGAACGTTAAAACCAAAACGATAACTAGCGCCAGGAATAGGGCTGCAGGGATGATTTTTAATGCGCCCATGCCGCCAAAGGCGCCCCACCGCTCCAGATAGATGGACTCCGGGCCCTCGTCGGGCTCGACGTACACCTCTGGCTCTTCAGGGGCCCTTTCCTCGAATCTTTGCTCCTTCTCGACTGCGGAAGCTGAAATGGGGATCTCCTCCCGGCTCTCGCTGTCCGGTTCCTGCCGCAGGCCCTGGTAGCGGTCCTCCTCATAGCCGGAGTTGAACCTTTGCCTCTCTTCCTTCCACTCTTCCCTCTTCTCTTGCTGGACCCCCAAAGGTACCTTCCTGGGGACGAAACGCGGGACTTCATCCTGCCTATTGCTGGGGTCTACAAAACGATCATCAATACGAGCCCTAAAGCGAGTTTCGACGCGGCTATTATTATCATCATTGAGATCATCGCTTCCTACCGGCCTTTGGCCGCGTTTCTCTTCGCTTCGTTCTATTTCGCCGACTCTTTTCTGACGGGTAGCAGATCGGTATCTTTGCAGATCTTTATCGCGAGAGAATGCTATACGCCGTGGCTCTTTCTCCTTCTCTTCGTCCCCGTCTTCATCATCATCCTCGTCATCGGACCGCTTCACACGCCGAATTCCCAGAGATTCTTCTTCATCCTCGTCCTCATCTTCAGTCTCTTCTCTGTCCCCTCCGTCTCTTCTCCGGGCAAGATCAGCATCCTCGTCTTCTTCATCCACTTCCTCGTCTTTTAATTCCTCGTCCCCCTGCAGGCCGGGGTCTTCCAGATCGTCACCCGGATCTTCCGAATCGCGCAGCAGAGTAATAGGCACCCGGCTTTCTCCGCCGTTGCCACGTAGAAGAATCTCGCCATCCAGACGCTTCTTGTTGGCCGGCATCCTGGCCAGAATGGGAATGATCTCCTCTTGGACCACATAGTGATCCGGCTTCTTCAAACGCACCGCCTTTAGGACAGGACTGCTGGCCTGCAGAGAAATATTAGACGGCTCCCCGTGATTGACGATCTTGAGATTGAATATGGTCTCCTCACCGGGAAGAAGACGAAGAACTATGGGCTTGGCCGCACCACCGCCATTGTTGATGTGAACAACATGATCCAATGCTAAAACTCCCCCTCACTACATATCACATAATATTGTATAAATATTTTGCTAGTGAATGCCTTGCCCTTGCCTGGCCTCTTGCTCGGCCGGTCAAAGTTGGACTAATCTCTCAGATCGGGCGGCAGCATATTGGGTATGCCGTCTTCAATAGGATAGCATTCCTGGCAGGCCTGACAGCAGAGCTTGCCCGTTACAATCTCTTTCTCGTTCTCTTCGAATACCTCAAGCGTCAAGTCGCCTTTGCAGAGAGGGCAAGCTAAAATGTCAAGCAGATCGCGTTTCATAGATCCGGCATCTATTCTAAAGAAGTATAAACCTTTGGCCTATTTCAGAGACTCTCAATACCAAGGAGTTTGGCCGCATTCTTGCCGAGGATTGCTTGCTCTTCCCCATCACAAAGTCCCAGGCCCTTGATAATCTCCACTGCCCTTCCCGGCTCCTCCCAGGGGTAATCGCTGCCGAAGATGACCCTCTCCGGCCCGATATCAATAATTAGCTCTCTCATCTCTTCCTGGCCCATGTAAAATGAGACGTAAGCTGTATCGAAATAGACATTTCCGCAGGCGGGCAGAAGGTGCCGCCGGACGTCATCCCACATGCGCAGACCCCCCAGATGAGCCAGCACCAGCCGCAGGTCCGGATAGCATGCAACGGTCCTGGCAAAGCGCTCCGGCGTACCAAAGACCTCCTGCCGATCGAGTGGATCGCGGCCCGCGTGAGCCACCAGGATCATCTTTCTCTCGATCAATGCTTCGTAAAAGTTTCCGCAGCAGGGATCATCGGGATAGACCTCCTGCAAGAGCGGCATCATCTTGACTCCCTTAATGCCCTGTGAGGCCAAGCGGTCCAGCTCCGCCTCCAGGTTTGGCATAAAGGGATGAACAGCCCCGAAGGCCGTCAGCTCCCTGCCCCCGGAGACGGACAAGATCCAGTCGTTGAGGCTGGAGACATCCTCCCTGCCTTTGGCCAGGGGCAGGAGCACCGATCCGGTAATTCCGGCTGCCTGCATCATGCAAAGCAGATCCTGGGGGGCGCCCGTGCCAGGCACTGCCACCTTCAGCTTTCTTTTGGCGGCGGGCAGAATCTTGGCTGCCACCCATTCCTGGTAGATATGGGTGTGAAAATCGATGATCAAACTCAAATTATCCCCATCTCAGTAAGCCTTTCCGGCAGGTAGGTCTTGGTCACATAATCCAGACCCTTGCCGGCAAAGGCCTGCTGCTCTGCCTTTTTCTTGAGGTCAATTTGCAGACGGATCTGCTTTTCCCAGTAGGGCGTGGCAAACCGGGGGTCGGTAAGTTCGCTTCGCAAGGCCTGCATATCCTTATCGGTCAGCTTGTCTGTGGAGAGGTTGTAGTCCACGATGTCGCTAGGCTGCACCCCCAGGAAGCGCGCCCCTGGAGTTACCAGGTGCTCGGAGAGGTGAGCGCTCTTGATGGCCCCGTAGGCGATGCTGGCAAAGATGCGATAGGACCAGGGATCTCCATCCGTGAAGACCACCACTGGGATGTTCAGTTCCGTATTCAGCCTCTTTATGATGCGGCGCGTGGACCGGGCCGGCTGTCCTTTGATATGGACCAGGATGGCATTGTACTCCTCATCAAAGCCGTTCTCGATCAGCCGGGCGTACATTCCGCCCGTCTCAATGGCCATGACCATTTTAGCATCGTGGCTCAAAAATTCGATGTTATCCACATTGAAAGGTATCTGGTAGCCGGCCTCGCCCACATCCTCCTGGCAATGCATCTCCCGCTCGCCCCGTCGTGTTTGCTCTTTGAGGCGCAGCGGCCCGAAGACGGCCGCACCATCTTCCTCCGGCCGAACGTGAAAGTCCTCCCGGTGCAAAGAAGTAACGATCTCCAGATCCTCGATAAGCCGGTCACTTTCCGCCTGCTCATGGAATTTGGCGATATCCCAGTTCTCGGAAATGTAATAGATCTCTCTCAAAGTCGAGCCGCGATTGTTCTTGAGATGCTCTTTGATGAGAAGCTCAGCCAGATGAACTGTCTTGAGCAGCGTCTTGGCTCCACGCACGGTCTTGACGCTGCGTGTCGTCTCCTGGTCACCATAAACCCAGACATCGTCCTTAGTGGAAAACTCGATGTTTCCTTTGGTTCGGGAGGGCAGGGAGATATGGGGCACGATGCCCTGCTGAAACTGGTTGTAAAGAGTATCAGCGAGGTGGATGAGATTCTCCTGAGCAATTTTTGATTTTTCCGCTTTTTTTATATTTAGCTTTCTTTCAAATTCATTTTTCTCGTCGGATTTTTCCATAGGCTAGATCACCCTGGCCCCTGTGACAATTTCCGCTTCCAGGCCCTCAATCACCGGCTCTTTTAAGGCTGCGCCTTCCGCGATGATGCTGTAGCTTAGGGTGGTGCTCTGGCCCGGAGCGATTGATAGCTTCCAGTGATAGTCGTAGCCGTCTCCCAGGGGAATGACTTTGGCGGCCGGCGAGACCGAGTCGGCCTGCACAGCCAGCACCTCATGCAGCTTAAAGGACCG
>JAABPZ010000104.1 GCA_011391755.1 Methanothrix sp.
CTTTAAATAATCCGATAATATCAACGATGTACACAAGATTACATTGTAGTTTAAAGATGGAGTGTCCCAGATGAAGATCAAGTATTTGCTCGACGAGGAAGAGATCCCCAAGAAGTGGTACAACGTAGCCGCCGATATGCCCACCCCCCTGGACCCACCTCTGCATCCCGGGACGCTAAAGCCCCTCTCTGCCGCGGACATGGAGATGATCTTTCCCAAAGCCCTCATCCAACAGGAGATGAGCACCGATCGCTGGATAGACATCCCGGAAGAGGTACGCGACATCTACCGGCTCTGGAGGCCGACACCCCTTTACCGGGCCGCCGCCCTGGAGAAGGCTCTGCAGACCCCGGCCAAGATCTACTACAAATACGAAGGCGTAAGCCCGGCCGGCAGCCACAAGCCCAATACCGCCGTCCCCCAGGCCTACTACAACATGAAGGAGGGCATCGAGCGGCTGGCCACGGAGACGGGCGCCGGGCAGTGGGGCTCGGCTCTCTCTTTAGCCACCTGCCTCTTCGGCCTGAAGTGCACCGTTTACATGGTCCGATCAAGTTTCGACAGCAAGCCCTACCGTAAGAGCGCCATGCGCGTCTGGGGCGCAGATTGCTTCGCCAGCCCGTCCGATAAGACCAATTTCGGCAGAAAGATCCTGGCCGAGATGCCCGACACGCCAGGCTCTTTGGGCATCGCCATCTCTGAGGCTGTGGAGGATGCGGCCAGCCACAGTGATACTAATTATGCCCTGGGCTCCGTGCTCAACCACGTCCTGATCCATCAGTCCATAGAGGGCCTGGAGCTGAAGAAGCAGTTCGATCTGGCAGACGACTATCCTGATATCATGTACGGCTGCTGTGGCGGAGGAAGCAACTTCCCGGGTATGGTCTTCCCCTTCATCCCCGACAAACTGAAGGACAAGAAGGATCTACGCATGGTAGCCTGCGAGCCCACTGCCTGCCCCAGCCTGACCAAAGGGCTTTATGCCTACGACTTCGGCGACACAGCCGGCATGGCTCCTGTGATCAAGATGTACACTCTGGGGCACGACTTCATCCCGCCCGGCATCCATGCAGGCGGCCTGCGCTACCACGGAGATGCCCCCTTGCTCTGTAATCTGGTGCACGACGGCCTGATTGAGGCCATGGGTCTGCAGCAGAACGAGGTCTTCGAAGCTGCCACCATCTTTGCTCGCTCTGAAGGCATAATTCCAGCTCCGGAAGCGGCTCACGCCATCAAGCCCGCCATTGATGAGGCACGTCGGTGCAAGAAGACGGGCGAAGCCAAGACCATCTTCATCTCTCTGTCCGGCCACGGTCACTTCGATCTGGCAGCCTACGATGCCTACAACGACGGCAAACTGGTGGACTACGAGTATCCAGCCGATCTGGTCAAGCAGTCCCTGGCCAAGCTGCCCCGGGTTTGATGGCGGCACGAGCCGGAAGGATCGGATTTCTGATCAATCCCATTGCCGGCATGGGCGGGGCCGTGGGCTTGAAAGGCACGGACGGCCTGGCCGCTGCTGCCCTGGCCAGGGGCGCAAAGCCCCAGGCAGCCGTGCGCGCACGAGCGTGCCTGCATTTGCTTTCCCAGGAGCCGAGCCTCCTATTTTTTGCCGCCAGCGGCGAGATGGGTGAAAATGTACTGTTGCAATGCGGCCTGCCCTACACTGTGGCCTACGTAGCTAGAGCTGAGTCCAGCTCAGAGGATACAAAACTGGCTTGCCTGGCCTTCCTGGAAAACGGCGTCGATTTAATCCTATTTTGCGGAGGCGACGGAACGGCGCGAGATGTGGCCAATGCCGCAGGCCTGCGCCCTATCCTGGGCATCCCGGCGGGAGTAAAGATGCATTCCGGTGTCTTTGCCATCAGCCCCCAGGCGGCAGCAGAGCTGGCTCTGGGCTTTGTGCGGGGCGAACTTTTGGCCCGTGATACGGAGATTGTGGATGTGGACGAGGAGCTCTACCGGGCCGGAGAGCTGCAGACCAGGCTTTATGCCGTAGCCAGCACGCCTTACAAGCCCACGTTGGTTCAGGAGCGAAAGAGGATCTACGTTTCCGCAAGCGAGGAAGAGTTCAAGGATCAGATTGCACTCTTTGCCTCCGAATTCATGAGAGACGGCTCTGCCTACATTTTAGGGGCCGGAACGACTACCGCCAGGATTGCCGAGCTTTTAGGCGTGGAGAAGACCCTGCTTGGCGTGGACGTTATTAAGGATGGAAGGCTACAGCACAAGGACGTCTCGGAGAGAGACCTCTTGGCCTTGCTGGACAGAGAAAAGAGCGTTAAGGTCATTGTCAGCCCCATCGGCGCTCAAGGCTTCATACTGGGACGAGGCAGCCAGCAGATCAGCGCTTCTGTACTGCGACGCATAGGAGAGGAGAATTTGATAATAATATCCACGCCCCATAAGCTGGCGGAGCTGCCGCAACTATTGGTGGACACGGGCGACCTGGAGATGGATCGAATCCTGGCCGGGAAGAGAATGGTGGTTACAGGATATCGCATGGCGCAGAGAAAAGAGACGGCTGCGGCATCAGCGCTACATATATAGCCCTTCATGCGTTCTTGCCTTGCTGTGATTGGAAATAAGGAGCAAGAAGGACGGAACACATTCGATTCACTTGAATTGCCTGTGGCCGGCAGAAATGTTCTGGCCTTCATCATCTTGCTCGGCATATTCATGTTTGTCATCGACGGCTCAGTAGTATCCATTGCCCTTCCTACCATCACCCGCTATTTTCGGGCCGATGTAGCCCAGACTCAGTGGGTCATAACCTCCTACCTGGTCACTGTGACTAGCTTGCTCATGATTTTCGGCAAAATTGCAGAGCGAACTGGAAAGGTTCGGCTCTTTTTGGCAGGATTTGTCATCTTCACGATGGCATCAGTCGCCTGCGGTCTTTCCACTACCCTTAGCATGCTCATCTTCTTTCGGACGGTTCAGGCTGCCGGAGCTGCCATGTCCTTTTCCATCAGCACAGCCATAATCTTCCAGATTTATCATCGCGGGGAACAGGGCAGAGCCATGGGTTACATCGGCACTACCGTCTCTTTGGCCAGCATTGCCGGACCAATATTGGGTGGTTATTTGGTGGACTACATGGGCTGGAAATACATTTTTCTCATCAATCTGCCCATAGGCATTGTGCTCTTAGCCCTTGCCGCCAAGTACATGAAAATCGAGGAGACGATATCGAAAAAACTGGACTTAGACTGGCAGGGAGCGACGATGCTTATTATCTTCATAGTATCTTTGATGCTGTTTCTGGGCGATCTTTCCAGCAACACCGCTCTTTTTATTGCAGAGGATCCCTTCTTCCTGCTGGCTACGTTATCACTGCCGGCATTTGTCTGGATCGAATCGCATCAAAAGTCCCCTCTTTTGGACCTTTCCATCTTCCGGGTAAAAAAGTTCGTTTTGCCCATAATCGCCATAACCTTATTCATCATTTCCAGCTTCTCAGCTTTCATACTGGGTCCCTTTTATTTCCAGGGCGTCATGGGCTACTCGCCCTCCCAAGTGGGCAGCGTATTTCTCATTGTGCCGGCCATAATGGCCTTTGGATCACCACTGGGCGGCTGGATATATGACAGATATCACTTTCGCTACAACTCCGCCTTTGGCATGATAATCGTAGCAGCGTCCCTCCTTTTCATGGGAAGCGGCATTGCGAAAGATGATATTTCCACGATTTACTTCTCCTTTGTGATCATGGGGCTGGGAAGCATGCTATTTCAAAGCCCCATCAATACCGAGATTATGAATGCCCTGCCAAAAGAGATGCTGGGCACAGCTTCCAGTCTCTCTTCGGCGATAAGAAATATGGGCATGTCCCTGGGAGTCTCGATCTCCACCCTTCTCTTATCGATGCAATTAAACCTTGCCGGCTATCACGGCCCGACCATAGACGCGAAGCCACAGCTTCTCAGTCTTACCATAAGCAATGTGATGATCATTGCGGCGGCATTATGCATACTGGGGGCAGCGGCGGCCTTTCTTCGCAATCGAGATGAATGCTAGACAAAAATCAATACATTTATATTATCAGATATACAACATAGCTATTCATGAATGCGCTTGCCCTAATTCCCATTATTTTGCTGCTGCAGGCTTCATACTTCGATATGCAGGGCACTATAATAAATGTTATTTCGCCGTCCAGCCTAATGATCGGAAACAATACCGTTACCTTGGTGGATGTGGACGCTTCCGGGCTCAATCAAAGACAGTATGCTTATCTGATGGATGACCTAAAAAGCAGTCTGCAAGGCAAGAACGTCTTCGTCAAAGGCGGCTATGTTTATTTCGATTTAATGGGGAGCTACAATTCACATAGCATCAATGAGATGACTCAGAAGGAGATCTCGGATTTAAAGGATATGCGTGATTTCTTCTGTGATGGATTCTGCGATTATTGAGTATAATATTCCCATGCTCTTATAATGTATTTACCATAGAGGATCCAGATGAGCACAAAAATTCCAAAAATAATGTAGAGGTTGGTGATGTACACCAACCACTGAAGAAGACGCATCTTCTTCTCGGCAGTCCCAAACCAGTCTTCTGCTTTTCGCTCAAACCAGTTGGACATATTTTCCGATCAAGCAGAAGCTTTAGCAGCCGCATCTGATGCTGCTTTTTCCGCTTCCTTCTTTGCTTCTTCTGCTGCTGCTTTCCTCTCGGACTTGCCCTTGAGCATCTTCATCTTGACAAGGTTGTCCCTTTCCATCTCCTCCAAGGCCATGCTGATGAACTTGATGGTGTCCTTGAGATCGGGAACTACCTTGAACTCCAGAGCGTTGACACGCCTCTTAGTGCTGTCGATATCCTCGACAAGCCTTATCATGGCGGTCTCTACCTCTGCAGCTAAGATGATCTTATCCAGCAAGCCCTCATAGGCATCAGCGGCCTCATCAATGGCGGCTCCTGTCCCAATGATGCCGTAGCCTCGCTCAAACATCTTTTTATGCACGGCCTCTGCCGCGATCTTGGGAACTACTACGCCCATGATGTTTCTGGACTCAAGCTGGATGGTCGGCTCTTTTTGCAGGGAATAGGCCACGCTTCCGATGGCAACTGTTCCCTCGATGGCCATAGCCATTTGAAGCCTCTGCTCGGCTATGATCAGAGCTTCAACCAACTCTTTCCTGACCGTCTTGGCCTTGCTTAGCACCTCGAAGAACTCAATCATGAGGCCGTCACGCTTCATTTTGAGGAGTGAGTGACCCGTTTTCGCGATCTTCATCCTTTTCTTGAGAGCGATCAGCACTGCCCTTGTCGGTTTTGTTCCTCGAATTACGGGCATGATCTCACTTCTTCGCTGCGCTTGCTGCGTACTTGGGGTGATATAGCTTGATGTATTTATCGTCAATCCTGGTGAGCATTGCTTCAGGCAGGTCTGCCAGGAGATCCCATCCGATCTGGAGGGTGTCAAAGATAGACCGATCCTCGTCTCTGCCCTGATTGACGAATCTCTTCTCAAACTTATCTGCGAACTCCAGTACCAGTTTATCGCGCTCCGAGAGAGCCTCCTTGCCGACAATGGCCGCGAGACCGCGCAGATCGTTGCCCTCTGCATAGTAAGCATAGAGCTGATCCGATACTGCCCTGTGATCCTCGCGAGTGTGGCCCTTACCTATGCCGGAGTTCATCAGCCGGGAAAGCGAGGGGCGAATATCGACAGGCGGATAGATGCCCTTTC
>JAABPZ010000105.1 GCA_011391755.1 Methanothrix sp.
AAAACCTCGGGCCCAGATCATCTCCGGCGATGATCACCAGCCCCGAGCCGATGGTGTGCGTGGCCGAGATGACCAGTGGATCGGCCAGAAGATTCATGCCCACCTGCTTGACGATGACCAGGGCGCGTCGGCCCGTAGCTGACGCCCCCAGGGCGATCTCCAGGGCCACCTTTTCATTAACCGAGATCTCGGCCCCGAGCCCAGCTGCCAGATCAGTTATGGGATAGCCGGGAACGTAGGTTCGAACCCGTGCTGCTGCATCTTCTGCCGCCTGGACCGCTGCCCACAGGCCGTTCATCGACTTCATGGAATTGCAGGCACAATGGACTCATCCGGCTGGGCGGAGAAGGGCAATGCCGCCACGGCGCCAATCAACCCCTGGCCGTCCATCATGATCTGAACTCCATTCTCCCGTGCTGCCTCCAGAGCATCCTCGTACTGCACCCTCTCTTTCTTGCACCTCTGGCCATAAGCCAGAAGAGAGATGGGATCAAAGTCCCGGAATACGGCCATGCCCGTCTGCTCCGAGACGGAGTACTTCCTGAGCAGTGCTTTGAAATCAGAGAGCATGGCTTCTGCTTTGCCGGGCAGGCAGGCGAACTCCACTGCCGTGGAGACGCAGTTCTGGGTCTTTGTCGGCACGGGAAAGAGCTGTACCAGGGAGTGAGAGATATAGCGCGCCATAGGTCGATCAACCTTCCTAGAGATGTTGTGAATAAGAGACCATGTCGCTCCCTCTGTCTTGGAATCAGTATCATCAACTCCAATGATCAGCCTCTCTCTTCGAGGCATTACGATGGTGCCGCGGGCGACGCGCCCTCCGCCGCACTCCGTTACATCATAACGCAAGACGTCCTCTGCCTTTGCACGAGAGAGGGTAGCACCTACCCCGCCCCCGCCCAGACCGGCATAAGTCACCTCCACCTCCTTGCCGTTGACTATTACCGACTCGATGCCCGCCGATCTCTGGGAGGAGACAAGATCCAAATCGACCTTGCCAGGTGTTATCATATAGCGGAACCATTCGCCCAAATTGCGGGAGCTTTTCACCAAGGGTCCCTTAGAGTAATGGTATCTGGCCCAGGCTGATCCACCGTAGCAACGGGAACGTTCCATGAGCTCTACCTGGCTGCCTTCATCATCAACCACGGCATGGATCTGCTTGTAGACCACAACGTACGGATCATCTAATTCTAGTTGCAAGGCACATTCCTCGACTAAATTCTTTAATTAACTCTTGATAAGATCGGGGCTCTTCATATATTCTCTCAATACTACTGTGGCATAGCTTCCTTTGGGCAGAACGAACTGCAGCTCTGCTCGGTTTTCCTCGACTGTGATTTGCGGTTTGACAGAGCATTGGGCAGCGCGCCTTGTGCCTCTCGAGCCCAGATCCAAATTTTCCGGAATATTAAAGTTCTCAGGCGAAATGCCTTCTGCCCTGAGGATAGCCCTCTCGATTTCACCCTGTGCGCCTTCCGCCAAAATTGTCTCAAATCCGATAAGCGGAAGAGTGAGAAATGCTCTGCCCCTCCCGGACAACCGGTCTATGGCTTCCAGGTTTTCAGTGGTCACTTTCTGAACTTTATCCATATCAGGCATGCCGTCTTTGCCAAAGCAGACCACATCGCCCACCACTGCCCTATGCAGCGGCATGGCAGCAGCCAGACGGCAACTGAGAATCCGATTGAAGAGATAGGACTGGTAAGCATGCACAAAGAGCCGCTTTAAATTGACGGAAAGAACATCAAAAGAGTGAGCATAATCGCCGGGGTGCTCTACCAAAAAGTTTAGCATGGCCACCTCGTAATGCAGGTACTCTGGGAACTCCTTTAGGGCGGCAGGAATGTCTCGATTGACCCAGAGCTTTTCTCGAGCCTCCCTCGTCCGATCGGGCTCGCCGGGAAAAGGCAGAGCCAGATAGATAAAGACCGCTTCTTCGATATTGCCTCTTGCCAGAGCCTCGCCTACTTTATGGGTGACTGGCCTGATGTCCCCGAACCTCTGCACGCCGAAGTAGTTGGGAACGCCCCTTTGCTTCTCTATCTCCTCGGTGATGCCAGTCATTCGGGCGGCAGGATCCGGGCAACCTAGCTCTCTAATCGTGATGCGAAAACTATTGCCCAGTAGATCTCCCAGGCCCACGGCCCGGTTTGTCCTGCCGAGCACCTTTATTTTCAGATCAGGCAAGTTAATCTTTGTGAGCTCCGATTCATCCAGGTTCATGATGCTGATGCGCTGGCTTGTTACCGCCCTTTTGTCTTTGGTGCCGGCCCAGCCGAATCTCTTCTGGCTGATACGAAGCTTTCTGGCCATCTCCCGGATGAGGTGATGCATATCCCAGTTGGTCTTCTCCACATCTAAGACCAGATACCTTCCGCCTTCGTAGCCCAGCTCTTCGAATACCTCAGAGACTTGGAAGTCCTCAGCACAACTCTTAATGACGCCCCCGCAGCCAGGGCTGTCTGTGATGTAATAATCCATGCCCAAGGCACGGTCCCAATCACTTGCCGAAATCATTCACGCCTCTGAAGATCAAAAATGTCATCATGCGCATCAGACAAGCTTGAGCTTGCTCGTCACCTTGTCCATCAACTTTCCCCGAGCCGGACCCAGGCCCAGTGCGGTTATGGTACCGGCAGGAATCTCGGTCAGCCCGGCATCGGCAACAATGGCACAGGCTATCCCCGCCCTCTCTGCGTCCTCTCGCAATCGGAAAAGGTCGGGCACCCCCGGCACCTTCAGGACAACCTTTTTTTGGCCCTCGGCCTTCCATTCCAAGACAGTAGATCGGTCCATTTTTTCAGCTCTTTCCACAGCCATAACGGCAGCATGGGCCACCTGCACTGCTAATTTTCCCGCCGAGAGCTTCAGATCCTCTCTAATCACAATGCATTGCTTGAACTCCATCCGATGTAACCTCACTTACAAAAATGTGCTAAAATGGTGAAGGAAAAGAGGCGAGAATGCTACGCCTCTTTGGTTAGAACCCTAACGCAGGACGGGCTCTTGGCGATATTTCCCATCTTGGCGCCGATGAGATATTCCAGGCCCTTATCCGCGGCTATGTCTAAGATGCGCTGCGTTACGACGCCATCGAAGATCACGCCGTTCACGTCCCCATTTGTCTCCTTCAGCTCTCTGGCCAGATCTCTTACTGCTACCTCCCGAAGGACATTTTGATTCCGATCCATTATCCTGGCACAAAGAGTTCCGTCCAGTTCATCTACATGTTGTCGAAACCATTCTCTCTGTGGTTCAGGCTCCGGAACCGGTTCACAAGCCG
>JAABPZ010000106.1 GCA_011391755.1 Methanothrix sp.
TGGGACGGGGGCCGAGACTACTTTAGGCACGACTTCGCGAGGCATGACCCGACGCGGCGCGATAGCCTCGGCCCTCTCCGTTATGTTTCGCACGCAGAAGGGCTTCTCGCGGATGAGGCTCTTTCTCTTGGTGGTGATCTCACGCCTTTTCTTTGGTTGGTTTTTGATCTTATATTGATCCAGCACCTGCTCCACAGGGATCTTCTGGCGCAGCGCCCGGACAATCTCTTTTTGGGTCATGTCCTCTACGCTCTTTCCCTCCGGGGCCCTGGCCACAAAGTCGATGTCTGCTACCTGGAGAAGCTCTTTAATGATCAGCTCTCCGCCCCTGTCGCCATCAGTGAAGGCGGTAACCACCTTCTTAGCACACAGATCGGCGATGGTTGGCGGCACATTGGTTCCGCCTACGGCCACGGCGTTCTTGATACCGTACTTGA
>JAABPZ010000107.1 GCA_011391755.1 Methanothrix sp.
TACTTGAGCAGATTAAGCACATCCGCCCGACCCTCAACCACAAGAATGGCATCGGAGTCCAGTACATTGGGACCGGCAGGCAAGTTGTCTTTGCCCAGGTGAGTTATCTCCTCCACGCGAACGGACTGCTTTATCTCCTCGGTAATCTCTTCCGTCTCCAGGATGTTCTCGTCGAACATCTCCACCAGGATGCGCTTGGCCCGTTCTATGACATATCTCCTCTTGGCGGCGCGCACATCTTCGATGCGATTTACAGCGATGCGAGCGATGCAGGGTCCCACTCGGTCTATGGTCTCCAGGGCGGCAGCCAATATGGCCGTCTCGACCTTATCAAAGCTGGAAGGAATTGAAATGGTGCCGCTGGACTTTCCGCCGCTGGATGTAATCTGGACGTCGATCCTGCCTAACCTTCCCGTTTTTTGGAGATCCCTTAGATCGAGGTCGCTTCCCAGAAGGCCCTCGGTCTGGCCAAAGATAGCGCCGACCACATCCGGCCGCTCCACTATCCCCTCCGCCGTTATATCCGCATAAATAACATATTTAGTTGTATCAACATTTTGCATATAAGACACCTCTTATTTTAAAATAGATAGATAAAATTCACACCCATACCCAAAGAGCCAAAGCTATCTGCAGCTTACAGAGACCAATTCGCGACCCATTGTCGCAATTGTAGCCATGCCGTATTACAGGCAGGCAGTGAGCAGTGAATGATGGTGAATATGAGGTTCATCTAACTATTTCAGTGTCCATTTACCAATATCATGGAGCATCTGATAGAAATGCCCACACATGAGCCATTTTATCCCCACTTAGCTGGCATATCATCGCCCAAAGTTCCACTCAGGGCTTAATTATCATGTGATTTGTTGCTCAAATGCGTGCTTCTACCACTTAAAATTGTACGAAACTAGTTTAAGAACCTTGTGGCAGGTATAGAGTCTGCAAACTTATTCTCGATAGAAAAAAAGTTACTACAAGACTATGAATCCATCCGCCGTTCTTACTACCTTTACCTCTTCTCCGGGCTCAACCTGTAAATCCCTGGGACGAGCCGCGAAAGCTGTCCTGTAAGTCTCCGGGTCCATGATCTCCAGAACGTCATCATCTTTGGATATCACAGTCGCTGCTAGCGCATCGGCAATATTCCCCAAAATCGCTACCGTCTCTGAATCCTCCTCGTTCATAGAAGACCTGCGGCGCTCTCGAAGGGAGGAGATGAGCGTCGCTTTGCCGTCAAAGCCGGCCACAGAGAAGAACGATCCTCGGAAAGATACAATGTCACCTCGCTTAAGTCTTGGGAACCGGATCAACAGGGTAGAGCGGTACACATTGCGGCTGTCCTTTTTGCCCACCAGCTTGGCAGTTTCCAGGAGCCTGCCGCCAAAACGCTCGACAAATGCACGGGCCATGCGTCTGCCTAGCTGCGTTGAGCCCAGGATGATATCCAAGCCGCCTTTGACCTCTTTCATCTCCTGGATAAAGGATAGATGGTCTCCCCCGTGATAACCGGAGTTTGCCATATCCTGGGCGGTCTTCTTGCCCTCTTCAATCTCTCTATGTGTCATGGATCGAACGGTATTTCCGCGTAGCTGGACTGTGGACTGGAAGTACTTGCCGGCCATGCGGCTACAGCGATCGCAGGCCATCAGTTTAATGCGGACAGGAATTTCGCATTGCTCACTTATGCTCTGGCCCCTGAAACTGCCGTTGATATTGATTTTTGCCAGATATCGGGTGGCTCCAACTTTTCGGAGGTCAAGCTCAATCTGCGGCTCTGCCAGCTCTTTATGAAGGCAAAGTGCATCTATTGCCGCTTGATGGGCCTGCTCCTCCACAGAACGGCTGTCTGGAAGCTGCCACCTGGCTTTTGCCTGCCGGGCGCCGCAAACGGAACAGATGACCACTTCGACCAGGTCGGGACAGATAACCATCTTTGT
>JAABPZ010000108.1 GCA_011391755.1 Methanothrix sp.
ATAAAAACGGGTATTTTCCAGAAGAAGAACCTCCCCTGGCGCCATAGATTTTATGGCTTGCTGGGCATGCGATCCGAAGATATCATCAATGTAAGCGACATCGCGACGTAAGAGCCGCGTTGCCTGGCGGGCATGAGCCTCTAGTGTGGTATAATCTTTCTTTCCGGCCCGGCTCTGATGCGCCATGAGAACCACCCGGCAGTCCTCCAGAACGCGCAGAGTGTCTAAATGACTTTTTATGCGCTTATCATCCAGGATATTTCCGCTGGGGTCCATGGGAGAGTTGAAGTCCACCCTTACCAGGACCCTTTTATGATCAAGCATGACGTCATCCATTGTGAGATAATCCTTCAACTTGGTTCCTCCCGATGTGGTTAGGGGGTTGACGCAAGGAATATATAGTCATTGCTGATTTGAGCCCCGGCGATGGAGCAAAACTGCACCACCTTTCTATTAAAAAAGATTATAACACTTAACCGAATTATCATATGCCGAGGCGAGGGTTATGGCGAAAGAGCCGCATCTTCCCGTAATTGAGGCCCGCGAGCTTCTAACCAGGATAGAGAATGGCGATCCGCTCATCTACGATCACGTGGCCATAGTCGGTGACATTGACATTTCCAGGCTGGATCTGCCCCTCATTCATTGTGAGCGCCCCGCTAAAGAGACGCAGACAGCAGCGGTCGTGGCCTCTAAGATCCAGATCAGGAACTCTGAGTTTCAGGGAAACGTGAACTTCGCTCATGCTCGGTTGCGAGAAGGCCTGGACCTATGCGGCTGCACCTTTTTGCAGGAGGCGCGCTTTAAAGGTGCATCGTTCTCGGGTGGAGCCGGATTTGAATCCTGCAGCTTTAAGAGATATGCCACCTTTCGAGATGCAAATTTCCTGGATTCAGCTCGATTCCAGGGGACACATTTTTCCGCCATTGCCAACTTCGGTAATGCCGTCTTCGATTGCCCGGTCCACTTCGGCTCGGCTCGCTTCAGCAAGCTGTGCACCAACTTTGGAGAGGCAAGCTTTCGGGATGAAGCCGACTTCACACAGGCCAAATTTGCCGGGACTGCCAACTTCCGGCTGACGTCTTTTGGAAGATCGGTCAGCTTCTGGAAGGCGATCTTTTTGGCCGATGCTAATTTCCAGGGTGCCAAATTCATGGGCTATGCCAGCTTTCAGAGCGCTGAACTATCCGGAAACGCCGATTTTCGCGGTGCAAACTTCAATGAAGAGCTCAATATGGAGTTTGCCTCCATTCAAGGCAATGCCATTTTTTTAGGTTCGTACCTGGCGAAAGAAGCTAACTTCTTTCGGGCCGAGTTCTGGGATGTCAACTTCACAGGATCTCATTTCCAGGGAAAGGCATCCTTCCAGGGATCTTGCTTTCAAGAGGATGCAATCTTCGAGCAGGCGGTCTTTGCAGGAGAGGCCCAATTCTCAGATGTCTCTTTTTTAAAGGAAGTCGATTTTCGAAGCGTTCAGTTCTGCAAAGAAGCATTCTTTCGGGGGACGCAGTTTAAAGGCACGGTAAATTTCTCTGGCTCAAATTTTCAAAAGAACTTGGATTTAGCAAATGCAAAAATCCAGGTCATGCGTCTCTTTGACGTGGTGTTTGCCGGGCAGATCGATCTACATAACGCAAATTTCGCCCGCCTGGAGGTTAGATGGCCCACACTATGCCAACATCTGGCCTACGACGGCGCAGCATACCTTTCTTTGACCAAGAATTTCAGAAACCAGGAGTGGTTCGAAGATGCAGACGACTGCTACTACCATTATCGGCGCATGAGTCAGTCCAGCAAGACCCTGGTCTTTCGGGAAAAAATGTTGATCAAGATCAACTGGTCCAAACTCCAGGACGCCGTGGCCTGGATCTCATGCGGCTACGGCGTACGGCCCAGGAATACAGTATTTTTGAGCTGCTTTCTGATCATACTCTTTGCTCTTCTCTTCTGGATGGGAGACGGCATTGTGGTGGAGCCGCTAAATGGTGCCGGCCCCAGCATCGCCCCCCCAGAAGCTCTCAACTTCCTGGACAATATCTACTTCAGCGCCATGGTCTTCACAGCCAAGACGCAAGTAAAATGGTTTCCGGTAGGCATATTTCGTTATTTGGCTACAGTGGAGGCGTCTTTAGGCTGGCTGCTTTTGGCCCTCTTCCTGGTAACCTTAGGCAGAACCATGATCCGTTAACTTCAAGCCAATCGTGATCAAAAACTAAGATCACGACAAACGTCGAGAAAAGTCCTTATATGGGTTCGCCAAAAGCACCCTGAGAAGGAAAAACATTCGATCACAGAGTGATAAGATGCACAAGGCAATCTTCATTATGATCATAACGGCAGCACTTCTCTATGTTGGCGCTGTCGGCGGAGCGGATTATGGAAAAGAGCGCCCCATAGCCATTCTGGTGGGCTCGGAGCAGATGCAGTCCACCATGGACGGACATATTGTAGCCTGGTCGGATAACAGGAGTGGAAACTTCGACATATTCATGTACGACCTGGAGACCGGCCTGGAGAAATGGGTATGCATTAATCCGTTCTTCCAGATCAATCCGGCTGTATCCGGCGAATGCATCGTCTGGCAAGACATGCGCGCGGGCAACGGGGACATCTACATGTACGATGCCGTCAACCGCACCGAATCAGCGGTAATTGCAGCCGAAGGTAACCAGACCCAACCCGACATCAGCGGAAATCGGGTGGTTTGGGCCGATGACCGCGACGGCACCTATAACATTGCTCTCTACGACCTGACGAGCAAGAAAGAGAGCATCGT
>JAABPZ010000109.1 GCA_011391755.1 Methanothrix sp.
AGAGGGAGAGCAGATTGAGCCCAAGATTAATGGCGATAAAATTGTCTGGATGGATAAGCGTTCTGGCGATTTTGATGTATATATGTACGATATTGCCAGTGGCAAAGAATCGCTCATATCCACTGGCCCAAATGATCAGTCGTTTCCCTCGGTTTCTGGCAAAACCGTAGTTTGGGCCGATAATCGTACCGGCGAGTCTGACATCGCCTTCCTGGATATTACTACAGAGAAGACGACTACGCTTACTAAGCCCGGCATGCAGACCGATCCCAGGATCTTTGGCAACTTTATTGCCTACCTCAACAACCGCACCGATATCAATCTTTATGATATCAAGACCGGCAATGATTTCCCCTTATCACCAGGAACCATAAAGATGGAGCCTGCCATCAGCGATCGTGGCATCGTCTGGACGGAGTATAGGCAAGGTCCGAGCGATCCGGATATCCGGATGTACGACTTCAAGATTTTAGCCGATGTATCCATAACCAGCGGGCCTTTCAACCATACCAATCCCTCCATCTCCGGGGACAACATCGTCTGGACGGACAACCGGAATGGATACTTCAACGTTTATCTGTTCAACATCACAACTAACAAGGAACAAATCATTACCAATACCGATTTTGACCACAGCAGTCCTGACAGCAGCGGCCAAAATGTTATCTGGACGGACAAGAGCACAGGAAACCTCAACATCTTCCTCTATAACCTGTTGACGAAGAAGACCACAACAGTTACCAATGGTTCATCCGACAACCGCTACACAATGATCGACGGAAATAATATCATCTGGATCGATAAACGCTCAGGCAGCGAGGAGATTTATCTCTACGACATCGCTAAAGGAAAAGAGAGGCAAATCACCACTGTAAAGTCCTTCAAGCTCTCACCTGTGATAAACGGCGACAAACTGGTCTGGATCGATTCCCGCAGTGGTGAAAATAAGTGGGATGTTTATCTTTACAACCTGACATCGAGTGAGGAGACCGCGATCTGCACTGATCCTAATAGGCAGGCTCAACCCTGGATATGGGGCAATACCGTGGTCTGGGCCGATGGTAGAAATAAGAATTGGGACATTTACACCTACAACCTATCCACCAAAACAGAAAGAGCGGTAACAATCAACTCCGCCAACCAGGGCTATCCGACGATATACAATAACTATGTAGCCTGGCTGGATGTTAGGGGTGGAGATTCGGATATTTATCTCCATGATCTGGAAAAAGGAGTGGAAATACCGGTTGCCACACTTCCTGTGCAGCAGACGCCCAATGACGGCAAGGGCGATCCGGATCAAATAAAGCCATACCTCTCTTCCAAGGTCATATCAGACAACAAGATTGTATGGATGGATAACAGCAACGGCTTTTCTCAGATCAAGATGAGGTACATCAACTCCGATCCGCTGCTGCTTCTCGCCACAGACTATCCCAGCACCAACGGCAGCCTGCTGGTATGGAGCGACAATCGGAGGGGCAACTGGAATATCTTTGGCTTTGATTTCTTCACAAGGGCGGAAAAGCCCATATCCCAAGGAGATTGGGATCAGCTCTCTCCCAAAGCTTCGGGGAATACTGTGGTCTGGACGGATTATAGAAATAAGGACGCTGACATCTATATGAAGAATATGACCAACGGCATCGAATCGATCATAGTGACGGGAAAAGGAGATCAGACCTGGCCCTCCATCTCTGGGAAAAGAGTCGTATGGATGGACAACTCCAGCGGCAACTGGGACGTTTACATACAAGATCTGGTGAAAGGCGAGAGCGTTGCCGTCTACAAAGGAAAGGGCCAGCAGATGTATCCTATCATCAGCGGCAATCTGGTCGTCTGGCAGGACAACCGAAACGGCGACTTTGATGTCTATGTCAAAGACCTAATAACCGGAAATGAGACCCGTCTTACAGAAGGCGGAGATCAGCTCTATCCCGACATATCCGGAAACACCATTGCCTGGGAAGACGCCAAGAGCAAAGACATCGCCTATTACTTCTGGGACAAAAAGTGGGGCAAGACCTTTCCCCGACCGGGAGCGCAGACAAATGCCGTAGTATCAGGAAAATACATCTCCTATGTGGACGGGACCGATCCGGACACATCCATCCGCAAGCTGGACCTCTCCAACTGGAAAGATGAGCTGGTGCAGATGGGGCCGGGCCAGGTCAAGCCCAGCATGGACGAAAAGCTGGTCTGGCTCAACACCCATAACGGCAGGCCAAGGACCGTGCCGGTGACCGCAGGTCAGACGAGCATCATATGCAAAGCACCCGGCGACCAAAGCTATCCGGTCGTGGGCGGCAACGACCAGGTGGGATACTATGTGGCCTGGATGGACAATCGCACCGGAAAACCGGATATCTATGTTTACAGCCTGGCTCAGGAACTGGAGCTACCCATAGCGGCAGGCCCGTATGAAGATATGTATCCGGATATCGATGGGAGCATCATCGCCTGGATGTCCAGAAATCCCTTGAACCAGTATAAGATCGAGGATTACTGGTCCATTCGAACCTTTGATATATCCATTGTCAACTCCACGGAGCTGGTCTACGGTCTGGAGAATGCCACTTCCGTCTCCCTCAGTGCAGACAATCTGGCATACCTGAGAAAGAATTACTTCGGCTGGATGGTCTATGTGAGACCGCTCTATGAAAAAGAGGTCCCCTCTGATTATCCGCCGAGCGGCATTAATCAGCGGGCGGGTGGAGACGATGTGGTCTATCAGGACAATAAGTTAGGTAGCTGGGATATATGGATGTGGACGCAGGGGAAGAGTCCTGTGGCACTGGCAAACGATGCCAGCGATCAGACGAATCCGGCTACGGACGGACATACGGT
>JAABPZ010000110.1 GCA_011391755.1 Methanothrix sp.
AGGGCGTTCTTCAGATTGGCATAAGCGATTGCAGATGTTACAGAATCGGTATCGGGACTCTTGTGTCCAATTACGTAGATCTTGTCGGTCAAGTATTGCACCTCAGCATTGATAGTGTAGAACTTCGACTTAAAGCTTACTAGGCAGCAAAGACACACCCCGGAAATTGTTGTATCAGGCTTGGGAAAACTTTATAAATTCCGGCTGCATTCAAGAAACGTCCTCTTAGAGGGCTGACATGAGCTTAGAATATGTTCTGCTGTGAATGTTGGTGCAAGAAGGGGACTACAGGCCGCGTTGATAGGTCCTTATGGTAGGATACTGACTATCTGTCTACCTATGACCATGAGACAACCCAAATGCGGTACAGACGCCCGCTACGAGGGTTACTGGGCTGACTGCGGATACCCATCGGATGACGTACCAGAGTTAGTATCGGGCGACAAAATCTATTTTCCTGCAGACTGATCTCCAGCGATAATTTAATCACTCTTTAGCCCAAAGCCAGGCTGTGTGAAGGGACTGCTCATCACCCTGGAGGGCATCGACGGCTCGGGAAAGGGCACGGCTGCCAGACATATTGCCGCATGGCTAGCAGAGACAATGCCGGAAAGGAGATTGGTGCTTACTGCCGAGCCTACGTCTGGACAGGTAGGAAAGATCCTGAGGGCGGAAATGGCAAGAATGGACGACGAGACGGAATCCTCTCCAGCAAAACGTATGCAAGAGCTTTTCCTCTTCATGGCGGACCACGCCCATCATCTCACCAAGACCGTCCTTCCCGCTCTGCAAACGGGTGCAATTGTCCTGTCCGATAGATATGCCGACTCCACCGCCGCCTACCAGGGCGTGACGCTGAGAGGAATTGTGCCCGATCCTGTGTCATGGATCCAGAGCATCTACCTGCCCTGGAATTTGCCACCAGATAGAACACTGCTCTTCGTTTTAGACCCAAAAGTCGCCCTGCAAAGAATGCAGTCGCGACAGGGACGGCAGAAGTTCGAGAGGCTTGAATTCCTGCGATTGGTGGATGAGAACTTCCGGCGCATGGCCGCCCTTGAGCCGGAACGATTTGTGCAGATAGACGCGAAGCAGGATGCAAAAAAGGTGGCGAAAGAGGCTATAAACGCGATCCTCAATCTCATAAGAAGTGGCTAACCTCAATTTATGATGGTTCCTCGCGATTTCGAAGGATGCCTTGATTGCTCTTCCGCTTGCATTTGCATCATCTTCACTTGATGCACATGAGGCAACGGGCCTTACACCCCTGCCCATACAAAAAATTGATTAGTGATCGATGAAATAGTAATTATCGTATTATGACAACGATAGCTATCCCAAGCGACATTCTCAATTCCATGAAGATCCCAAGAAGCGATCAAGAGCTGGTATTAAAGCTCGAATTAGCCCTGGCACTTTACCAGAGGGGCATTCTCGCTATGGGTCCGGCCCGGAGGCTGGCAGGGACCTCAAAACGGGAATTTCTCGAAGAGCTGGGTAAAAGAAAGATAGAGCGGCATTACACTATGGAGGAACTGGAGGAGGACGTGGCCTTTGCCAAAGGCAATAAATTTAATTTTTAGATTTTCTATAAATTTTATCGTGATGGTCAATGTTCACGAACTCTATCGTATTTCCTGAGACTCGATAGAGGATCACAAAAGGATTAACATGAACTCCTTGAACGCCTCTTAAATCATATCTCTTGAAGTCGCCGATCTCCGGATTATCCAAAACTTGGCCAATTTTATTGACGAATTTGTTTTTTAAACCCAGATCCTTCTCGGTGAGCTTTTTAAATTTCTTATCGAATGTTGGCGACCTGCGATAATTATACGACATAAATATCTACAGGCGCTCTAGATCATCCAGAAATTCCTTCTTGCTGGAAAAGGTCTTTCCCAGGCCCAAGTCCAACTCATCTATTGCCTGGAGGGTCTCAGCTACAAACTCTGCACGTAGCGGTGTCTCTGATTGGTCAATAGCGTGGGGGTTTGGGATTCCGGGTTTTGTTGCCATTCTCTTTTCCTTGGCGGCCATTAGACTCACTACCCAAGCAATCCCTAAATACCTTTTGGAAAAGCTGGTTTAGATGAAGGTGCTGACGGTAGGACAAGAGAAGAAACGACAGATGCACGCACGGCAGAGGAGCTCGGCACTCGTCAACCAGAAATCGCATCTAAACGGCCTTGACCGTGATGGGAACGAAAGAAGCATCTTGAAGGGTCTTGGAGGCAAAGAGAAGACCGGCATAGATGTCGTTCTTTTCCAGGCCGGGATACTCCACCAGGATCTCCTCCATGGTGCTACCATGGGCCAGGAGTCCCAGGATGTACTCCACTGTGAGCCGGGTGCCCCGGATGACGGGTTTGCCTACCATCACCTTGGGATTTATGGTTATCCTTTCCAGCAGATCTTCATTATTCACGAAGATGATATTGGATGCTCTTTTGATATAAATGTGAGGATAGGTCACGAAGAGAATTCTTAGACCTTTGAGCTTATCTGATGTGCATATCAATCATGCAATGTTTCTTCTGAGTTTCCTTGATTAAAAAGATTTTAATCCTTATAATAACATGGATAAGTGATGAAGCTATATAATAAAGTAATTCACTCGACACGTATCGACGCGCATGATGATGTCATTTCTAAAGAGGAATTGGAAAACATGGCCATTAGGATGGCAAGCAGATGTATTTTAGTAAGTTATCAACATGATCCTCGGCATCCTCCATTAGGTCGTTTAGTATCGACTCGCATAATTGAATCAGAAGATGGTGAATCTGAACTTATAGGGACACTTGAGATATGGGAGAACAATGATAATCTAAATAACTTAGGTAGATATGATCTAAAAATTGAAAATAATGGCAATGATTATGATAAGCCGACCGTTTTATATGATCATTCGTTTTTAAACCCCGAAGACCAGCAGCTTATATTAGAGATCACTGGAATGGGGTTCGAATC
>JAABPZ010000111.1 GCA_011391755.1 Methanothrix sp.
GTTATCTATTATTGTTATTTATGGCTTTGCCACATATCTATTGGGTCGAGCAGTTACTAGTTTTATAGACAGTTTTTCCAAACAACTCGGGCAAGATACCGCGGTCAAACTAGAGAAGGTATTAAAGAATCTACTTTCAAAACCACGGGCTATTGAGCGGTTAGTGATATTTCGCGTTCCAATCATCGAGGACGGTTCGCAAAAGGATATCAAATTTATCGAAATTATCCTTGAAAAACCATTGGATATTGAATATTTTTTCAATCATAATCTAAGCTATATAGACTCCCAAATAATAGATGTCGTGGAAGGTGAACCGCGAACGTTGGAAATTGTAATAGGATGGAAAGACGGGATGCCTAATATTCTATATACTATTCGCGATGACGGCATTCCGTCAGCAATTGCGCCTATTTCTGAGAACGAACTGAATTCAATGGATCTAAGCATAGAAGGCTCAGCCCAACGGACCAAATTATAGGCAGCTAGGAGGTCAGATGCAAAATAGTTGAATGAGGAAATGATGGACCCCCTAAGTCAGAATTGACAGTTCGCAAGTAAAAGTAAGGACTGCAATGCAAGATTAAGTTTTTAAAAGGAGTCAATTCGGGCATCTGGGTGCCAAAATTCGTGGGTGAAAAGTTAATATGAGTACGTATGTCAAGCTAACTAAATCCAAAAAAGAAGAATTGGTGGATCTAATCATGATTAAAAATAAAAATATATATTTGATAAACCGCTCTAATAAGGCAGTACAGATCGGTGGATATATTCTCATTGGCTTCCTGGCCCTCATGCTTCAAGGACTTGGTGCAGCCACGGATACTTCTGGTGGCTGCATGCCTTTATACAATGAGGGCAAATACATGGAGGCCATACAATGTTACGACAAAGTTATCGGAGAAAATAGTACCCCCAATGTAGTTGGATTCGCTTGGTTCCAAAAAAGCGTGTGTCTCTATTCAGGTCTAGGAGATCTAGACGGAGCCTTTAAGGCAGTGGACGAGGCAGCCCGTATAGATCCACAGTATACCGGGTACCGCGATATATACATTCCAAACGAGAAGACCAGAGCATTTGCTAGGGCGAACATGCCAGACGATAATGCAATCAAGCCATATCCAAATAATACAACAGCTTTGATGTACGACGGCATGGATCTCTACGCCAGGGGCATGTACGACGAATCCCTCCAGCGTTATACCGATGCCATCGCGATAGACCCAAAAAACACAACGGCACGGTTTGGAAAAGCTCTTGTTCTCATCGCTAAAGGTGAACTAGCAAATGTTACCAAGCTATTCGACGAGATTGTTGAATTAGGTTTCAAGGACGCGTATGTCTGGGAAGACCTTGCTCAATCTCTCGCTGAGACACATGGTTTATATGAGGAAGCCATCAGGTGTCTCGATCGGGCCATCGCAATTTACGATGAGTCCATCAGGCAAGATTCACGCAACACCGTTGCATGGAATAACAAAGGAGTCGATCTTAGTTTACAGGCTAAAGTGGACAGGACTGCATATTTGTATCTGACGTTGAATACAGATGATGCGTCTATTTCAAAAAGTTCGGCACATGCCGATTATCGCAAGGATATGTGGGAAAAGGCACTCGAATGCTTTGACAAGGCTATCCAGCTGGATCCAAAATGTGCAACTGCTTGGTATAACAAAGGAATAATTCTCCATGAACTGAATGACGGTTATGAAAAAATCGAGAACTACGAGGCGATTGTAAAATGTTTCGACCAAGCCAAGTCATTACTAGATAGCGAAAAAGGTTGTTCTAGATTGGAGGATACAAGAGATGCCGAGTATCAAGCGTTCATCAAATTACAAGAACTACGAATGACATCTCGCGATGTGAGCCGGGTGGCCAAATATGCGTAAATTTTTTAAATTGTTAATAAAAATAGATAGAGGGTAAGGCCTTATGCCCTCGCCCTCATCGCCTCTCTTCCCGCCGCCAGGGCCTCGTCCAGCTTTTCGACGTTGGGCCCTCCGCCCTGCGCCAGTTCAGGCCGCCCGCCGCCGCCCCCGCCCAGGGCCCGTGCCGCGGCCTTGATGATGCTGCCCGCCTTGACCCCTTTCGCCAGGCCCGACTGGCCCACCGCGGCCACGAGCTTGCCCGTAACGCTGCCCAAAAGGGCGATGCAGTCCTGCTCTGCCAGAAGTGTCGCCGCCTTGAGAAGCTCATCAATGTCGGCGCTGCCCATCTTCTGCACCACGATTCTTAGACCGTCCATGATCTCGGCTTCAGCTACCAGCGTCTTGAGTCGTGCCCTGGCCAGGTCTTCCTTGAGCCGCTCGATCTCCTTCTGCTGGCCCTTCCACTCCTCAAAGAAGCGCTCCGCAGTGCGGGGCAGCTGCTCGTTCGGAACGCGCAGCACGTCTGCGGCCCCGGAGAGCAGGTCGTCGCGCTCCTGTCCCGCCCGCACGGCCGCTTCGCCGGCAGCAAACTCGATCCTCTCCACGCCGTCCTGAATGCGCTCGGCGCGCAGGATCTTGATTGCGCCGATCATGCCCGTATTGGTGACATGCGTTCCGGCGCAGGCCTCGATGTCGCTGCCAACGCGAACAACGCGAATCTGATTTCCGGGAGGCACGCCTCCCTGGTACAGCTCAAATCCGAAG
>JAABPZ010000112.1 GCA_011391755.1 Methanothrix sp.
GTCTCAGCAAAGACCGCAGATGGTATCATCATGGGCGTACGGCATTGTAGTCGGCCTCACTCCGGTCTGCAGTTTCATCCCGAGTCGGTGCTCACGCCCTCCGGCAAGAAGCTGATCAGCAACTGGATCGAGGATGTGGTAGCATGCACTCACTAATCGATGGAATCCTGGCCGCCTCCCGGGCTCGGGGTTTTGCGGCTGCGGCCCCCTGGCCCCAGATCGAGCGCCGGGACCTCATCGCCTCGTCTCAAGCCCTGAAGAGCCGCGGCATAATTCCCATTATTGCCGAGATCAAGCCCAAGGCAGTTGGAAGAGCTTTAGCTCCTGAAGAGGTGGCGTCCTATGCCAGAGCTTACTCGGAAAACAACGCCTGCGCCATCTCGGTCTTGACCGAGCCCACGCATTTTAAGGGCGCTCTGCAGAATGCCCTGATTGCCCGGAAAGCCGGGCTTCCCGTCCTGCGAAAGGACTTCATCTTCGAGGAGAGGCAGCTTGCCGAGGTGCAGGCTGATCTGGTGCTGCTCATAGCCGCTCTGGGAATTGACCTGAACCGATTTGTGGAGGCGGCCAGGGCTTTGGGCATGGAGCCGCTTGTGGAGGTTCATACCGAAGAAGAGCTGGAAGCGGCGCTGAAGACCGATGCCCGGATCATCGGCATCAACAACCGCAATCTGAATACTCTGGAGGTTGATCTGGGCACCTTCGAGCGGCTGGCGCCACGGGCCATGCAGGCAGGTGTATTTCTGGTGGCAGAGAGCGGAGTGCATACGAGAGAAGATGCAATGCGCATGATGCAGGCGGGGGCGGATGCGCTGCTGGTGGGCACGACGCTGATGGGCAAGCCGGAGAGGCTGGGGGAACTGAATCAGATCTAATGCGATAGATGAACCTTTATGGCCTCTTTGCTGTTTCTCAAGGTTTCATCGATGGTTTCTCCTTGCGAATAGCAGCCAGGCAGAGCCGGGACCTCGGACCAGAAGCCGCCTTCCTCAGCCTGATGTATCAAAATTGTATAATCCATAGTCAATCACCGTTTAAGAGTTTCTGGAGATCCTCATCAGCTAATGCGTGCCACCGCTCCGTCCGCGGGCCGGGCCCGCAGCCAAAGGTCTATCGCGGCCTGAAGTAGGCACGATCATGGTGATCTAAGTTCAGAAGGACGACCACATCGCCTTCAACCAGGTAGATGATCACCCAATTGCCTACGTGGGTGCTTCTCATGCCGGCCAGGTTGTGACTGAGCATCTCGCCAATGTACCCTTCGATCGCTTCTTTGATATTGATAAGGGCTTCCTCCCTGGTCTTTCCCTGGCTGATGCAGCCGGGAAGACTTGGAACCTCTGCTACCCAGTAGCCATCTTCTCAGGGAGTAAGAATCACTTGTCGCATAGCCAACTTGATTGTCAGTGTCGAATAAATATCTGTGCCCTTGAAAATGCTGGATTTCTAGAGATAGGCCATCAGTCATCAAGTGAGAAGTTGCAGCACAGGATTAAATACCGCAAAAAGCATGTACAACATGGATGAGAACGCTTCGTTATAAAATTCAGATCAGGCCGGAGACCGATGGAACATACACGGTTATCGTTCCATCTCTTCCCGGGTGTTTGACCTTCGGTGATAGCATCGAGGAAGCCCTGGAGATGGCAAAGGAAGCCATCGAGGTGTACATCGAAAGCCTTGCCGCTAGAGGCAAAGAGATTCCTATCGAAGAAGATCGAATCGAAGCAACTGTAACGGTTGAAGCAAATGCCTAAGTTGCCGGTCCTGTCGCCAGAGAAGCTTGCCAAAGCTCTTGAAAAGAGAGGATTTGTCTTGGATCGAGTCAGGGGAAGTCATCATGCTTATTGCCATCCTGATCTCGATATCACAGTTACAATTCCATTCCACAAAAAAGAGGTGGGAAAGGGCCTGCTTATCGAAATCATGGACCAGGCAGGCATAACCCGAGAAGAGTTATTAGATCTTTTATGCCCACCGAGCACTCGCGCCCCTGCCCGCTGCCCCATCCGGGCGTGCGGACGTGAAGTCATGCATCTTTTTGCACCGGAGTACTTTCGCCCCGCGCTACTTTGCTATATATCCAAAGGCTGCCAATTCTAAACAAATAAATGCAGTAGGCAGCGAGCATGAAGCCAATCTCCCGCATACGCGTTTCCTTGGATAGCAATGAAGCCCATCGAGCCAGAGCGAAAAAGATCAAGGCTGCCATCCAGAGAGACGATCATTTCTTCCTGGCCGATCCTGCAAATTGTCCCTTTGACCTCAGCTTCCAGTGGGAAGGAAAGACCATCAATGTAGAGTTGAAGGACTTCACAAGGATCGGTGAACCCCAGAGCGACTACGTAGCCTCGATTATCAATCAAAGCGGCCACCTCTACCAGCAAATCCTCGCCGGCCGGGAGCTACAAGATCCCCTTATCATCATAGTACTCGGCGATGATGACAATGTTGTTCAGGCCGTCAACAATGTCGTTTACAATAGAGGCATTAGAGGTCAAGAAGCAGAGAATAAGATCACCGAGTATATTTGCATGCTGGAAGACTTTGAGGCCAACTGCATAGGCATGAATATTCAAATATGGCGGCTCAAGATCGATCCCTGGCGGCGAATGCTTCATTGTGTCCAAAAGATCCTGCAGGGCGGCGATCTTTGCGTCTTTCGACCGAAACCGGCAGTTGGTGAAAGGCAAGCAGTAGGGCTGTCCATACTATGTGGTAAAGGCCTGGGTCCCGCAAGAGCCAATAGAATCTTGGAAAAATTTTATGTCTCATTGGTTCCAAAAGAGCCGGACACATACCTGGACGATTGCCCGGGAATTGGCCCCAAACTCGCGACAGCAGTGCAAAGTGCTCTGTTCGTTCCTCCTGCCTGTGTGAATAGACCAAAAGGCAAGAGGTCCTAACTTGTGTTTCAGTGGGACTGACATCCACGATATTTTCCATCCAGGAGATTCTGAGCGTCAGAAAGCTATGGAGTTTCGACAGACGGATATAGGAGAGCGCGAATTTCGAGAAACGGATAATTATGAGCACACTGATTACTGGCGGCGCAGGATTTATCGGCTCCAACCTTGTTGAGGAACTCTTGAATGTTGGCGAAGATATTGTGGTCCTGGACAATATGCACACAGGAAGCCCCGACAATCTAGAAGGCCTACAGGGCAGCCTGAAGCTGATCCAGGCAAGCTGCAACGATCTACCCGATATGGATCTTCATCCCGAGAAGATCTACCATCTGGGCATTCCATCATCTTCACCCATGTACAAGAAGAATCCCTACCTGGTAGGCGAAGCGCTCAACGGCTTTACGGCAGTCTTCGAACTGGCCAAGAGGTGCGGAGCACGGGTGGTTTATGCCTCGTCATCATCACTCTACAATGGCCTCTTGCCACCCCATAGAGAGGACATGACCATCTTGGTTGCCGACTACTATACCGAGGCCCGGCTGGCCATGGAGAGGATGGCAGAGCTTTACAAGCAGCTCTACAACATCGACTCCGTGGGCTTGAGATTTTTCTCGGTCTATGGGCCGAAGGAAACGGCCAAGAAGCAATATGCCAACATGGTTACTCAGTTCCTCTGGGAAATGCGAGACGGCAAAGCACCTGTGATCTTCGGAGACGGCATGCAGACCAGGGATTTCACCTATGTCAAAGACTTGACACGTGCTCTGCAATTGGCTATGAAGTCGGACTATCACGGCATTCTGAATGTGGGAACGGGAAAAGCTTACACCTTCAACCAAACGGTAGAGATCTTGAACAAGAACATGGGATTGACCATGAAAGCGCAACACGTGGCGAATCCTATAAAGAACTATGTTCAACACACCCTTTCCGACACTGCGAAGACAGAAAAAGTGCTCGGGTTCAAGGCAAGATACAACCTGGAAGAAGGGATAAAAGAGCTGCTTAGGTTCTATACAAAATAAGGTTTCGACATGGCTTGAGACCTTTGTCATTGAGCCAATTCTATCAGCCTTTTGGCCCACTCAAGTTTTCTTTTTTTGCGCGGCGTGACGCTCTCATCTTCAAAGTCAAATCCCACCAGCGTTATAGAGGCTGCGCCAAGCTCTTTAGCCAGAAATACACATCGATCTCCGTCCGTGAACCCTCCGAAGTTGTAGAGGCCAGGCATTGGGCGGCACTGCACCGTGCCTATAATTCTCTCTAACTGCGGCACATATCTATCCAGTGCATCCAGATTATCTCCGTGGGCATGCACCACCACGATTGAGCCCATCTGATTAGCCTTCAAAATGGCGGAAAAAGGTCCATCCAGGTCGGTGACCACCATATCGGGCACAATGCCGTGCCTCAAAAGAACGGCTGTAGCTCCATCCGCGGCCAGAAATACGCCACCCCTTTCTTGCAGCCCCACCAGCTCCTTATCAAGAGTTGGAGCATTGCCGCATACAACAATCCTATGCCCTGCTACAATTGTTTCTGCGGCGCATAGCAGTGGCTCTCGGTCGCGCAGAAGCTTTGCCAGGGACATTGCCGCTTCTTCGTCCATTTCTGGAGAAAAACCGAAGTCTTGCAGAATGGATTGGTAAAGGGGCTCCCAGGTCGCGAATTGCATGCGGGAAATTGGTGCCTGCATTTCTTAAAGATCTTTTGCCCAAGAAAAGAAAAATGAAAAGAGAAAGGAAAATCCTCTCTCTTAGTATACTCTTGGGAACTCAGCTAGAGTTGGTGCCTTGAAGCAGGTGCAGTCGAAGACGCCCTTGGCGCCTTTAAGCTTCGAGTCTCCCAGATAGGCTGTTGGTATGGTGAGGTAGCCTCCGAAGCAGCAGGGCAGCCAGTCTTCGCCCTTCTGAACCAGGTTGTAAGGCACTTCGAGAGTCATGTTCTTCTCGATGTGATAGGTTCCCCAGTAATCCTCATCGATCTCGATGGCTGGCTTGCGCCACGCACTATTCTTCATATTTGCTCCGAATGGGCCCGGGTCAACCACGTCGTAAGCTGCATTCATCATGGGTGCGAAGTCCTCATTTGCCTGAAGAACACCGATATGTGCCTTGCCGTCAGTTACATCTTCAACGATCTTCATATTGGTATAGCCGACGTTTTGCCAAATTGGATCCCAGGTATGGTTGAATTTCTCTTTGATGACGAGATCCAATACCTTATCCAGGGCATGGGCATACTCGACCTCATGGTGCATGCTGGTTCCGGCACGGTAGTTCTTAACCCAGGTCTTCTCTTTGAGCAAGGAGCTGTAGTCCAGGGGGTTTGCAGCATAGTATCCGGTTCCGACTGCGATCCTCATGGGAGCATAGACCATGGCCACATCCTCTTTAAACTGGATGCAGTTCTGCGAGAAGTCGTTGTAGTCGGTAGAAGCGTCGCGGCTCTTCTTGTCCAATTGCTGGTAGGTCAAAAGGGCCTCGCTGTTCAAAGATCCACTGCCGTGAGCATAATTCTTCATGGCAATATTTCCTGACTTGGCATAAATATAGGTCATGAAGTAGCCATTGCCCTGCACACTCTGCTCGAAGTTGAAGGTGGTGTTTTTCTCTTCATATGCATTCGGGTA
>JAABPZ010000113.1 GCA_011391755.1 Methanothrix sp.
GGAATGGTAACTTCTATGGAGGCTAAAATATTGGTACCTTCTGATAAATCATCATAACAATGAACTCCAGGAGGTAAAGGGTAATGTTGATGGGTTTGTTGAGATAAGTAGAGAAATATCGCTTGATGACTATTCTTATGAGAATGTAAAGTCAAGAGGAAAATAGCCTCTTTACATAACAGCGGTTTTCAGTCCGATTTGAAGATATACACTTGAAGTCATGCATTTTCTTCAAGGACG
>JAABPZ010000114.1 GCA_011391755.1 Methanothrix sp.
AAGCATTTCCACTTTACAACCAGTTATCAATAGGTCCGATCTAATTAAATCTCAATATATCCGAGCTGTTGTGCACCTACTTATCCTCAACAATCAGGTCAGAATTTAAGTGATGATTGCCGTTTGTAAACTCGCATTTTAATGATGTCCTGAGGCAACATGCTCCAGTTGCTCCAGACCCCACCGGAGGTCCATTTCCTCGAATATTGTCTTGGCTTTATTAAGACAGTCTGCTGTGCTGATGCCGTTGAGTTTTCTATACAGGCTATTGGGCTCTGACAGGAGCTTGCAGATCCCAGAGTAGATGCGGGGAAGGTCGAGCATCAGCTTGAGCCGCTCACCACAACGATGGGAACAGACAGGGTGATAGTATTGTTCGAAATAGGATCCCTTCATTTTAGAGGGTTGCCGTGTTGAAGAAAGTCCATCATCTGTTGAACTTTTTCCGGGCTTGTGAGCCAAGGTGGTTTCTCCTTGGGCCACCAATCCCGAAGTGCCGTAAGTTCATCAGGCCAGTACAGAGAAGACTCCACGATCGTTCCAGGTGAAGAGATGTCTTGTGCGGCCCGGAGCATTTGCCTCACGATAAGGCGATGGGTCTCGTGGTCGCCTGGCCGACCCCAGATCATACCAAAAGGGAACTCTACCGCCAAGGCCCGTGGCACACCAATCTTCTCTGAGATATAGGGCATATGTGTTAAACTGATGGTGGTCAGCCCCCTTTTTTCCATGATACGCTGTGCCAGTCCCACGGACTGGTTGCACAAGGGTCACCCAGGTGACAACAGGACAAGGTCAGCCCCCATTTCGATCAATCGATCCGTCATGCGGGGGGCGGTTTCCCTTATGAAGACGCCTGGTTTTGGCTGGTAGCCCATGAAGGACAAGTGGTGATCTGTAATGCCGCCGATCTCACTGCCAGCGTGCAGTTCTTCGAGGATGGCGGCGGGGAGCATACAATTATAATCCTGGCGGGCATGGGCATTTTCATAGTGCATGTGGGCTGTTCGAATTTCATCCTGCCTGATTCCTCGTGGAATCTCCCGGAAGGTGGGATCGCCCCAGAGCGGATCCTGTCTCTCCCGTTCCATATCAAAGGGCGTATTGTCTCTGTGATACAATCCGCCTGCGGAAACTAAGGCCAACCGGCACTCCCGCACCTGCTTTTTCAACGGGGTCCAAGGTATTGGCTCAGCTTTAGTATCGACATAAGGCCAGGCTTTCATGCCTTCAGCAAGGGTTTTGGACATGAATTTGAAACTGTTGATGGTCATTGTAAACCTCCATTTTAAGAGAACTTGCTTTGCTGTTAAGTAAATATAAAAAGGCCATTCTTATGTGTCAAATCGATTCCTACCGATAACGCAAAGTAAGGTTCGACTTTTCATGAAAGCTTGGCCAAATCTTTCTCCGTTCGCTCAACCCACCCATCAGCACCGCATTCCCGGAAAAGGTCAATAGCCTTCGTCAGTTGTTCCTTAGTTCCTTGAATGTCTCCCTTCTTCTTGAACCAGTGGGCATAAAGGGCATGATCATTCGCTAACTGCCACCTAAAACCGTTTTTCGTATCTGCTTCGATGGCCTTCTGAAACCAGACCTCTGCATCCGACATGTGATCATCGTTCCTATTTAGCAGGATGTCGCCTATATTTCTGGCTGTCCAGCCTTTACACCACGTGATTTTATAGTTTTTATAACCCGCAAATAATTCACTTAATTCGATATCACTATCATGCCTTAAGACTTTGGCTCTCATCAGGCATGATTGAAAATATGTAATTAGAGAAGGCATAATGCCGGCGTTTTCCATAGCTGGAATTATATTTTTGTAATAATTCAACGCCTTATCATATTCTCTCAAATCAATATGCGTAGATCCCAAGATTAGATAAGCCACTGCAATCCAAGTTATCGGAGCTGATTTTTCATAGGAAGAAGACCATTCTGAAAGTTGTGTTTTTGCCTCATCAAATAATCCTTTGAAATAACAAGACCCACCATAACATGAGTAAGCCATCCCTTTGACAGAGGCATCACCGGTTTCTTGGGCCAGCGTTAATGTTTCCTGAGCAAATTCATAAGCAGGAATCATCTGTCCCTCAACCTGATAGCAATAAGAAATACAGCCTTTTGAATATGCTATTGCCCGTTGATTGCTTGCCAACAAGCTGAAATCAAGACATTGTTTGAGACGCTTGTGGGCGTCCTTAAATTCCGAAATTATGTATAAGAAACTACCTGATAGTAAGAGTGCACGCCACAATGAAATATTGTCTGCAACTTCTTCTGCAATTGTCATTGCCTTGTCAATCAATACAAGTCCTTTGTGGCTATCCTCTTCAACCCAGAGATAATAGAGCCCAATTGCTGTGTATGTTGCCGGAAGCGCTTTTCGATAATCTAATGTCAAAGCGAGATCAAGAATCGGTTCTACGACCTCTCTTGCATGAGAATGGAAACTCATATTCATATAATAATTTGCAAGTGCTGTCCTGGCATCAATGCTTTTTTTCTGGTTCGCTTCCGTCTGAGGCAGTTTTTCACAGCTATTCACGCTCTTTTTCCCATACTCAATGGCATCTTTAAATGAACCAGCCTTTTGAAATCGTCTGGCCGCCAGACTTGCATACTCCGCTCCTTTCTCGTAATCCTCACAGGCCATGCTGTGGTTGGCCAGAACGCCATAGTAATCACAGATATTGCCCTCGAAAATCTCTTCTATGGTCCTGGCGGTCTTGGCGTGGATCTGTTTCCGCTTTTTCGTAAGGATGGAATCATAGACCACCTCTCTGGTGAGGGCGTGCTTGAAGATATAGGCGCTGTTGGGATAGATGCCCCGTTCATAGAGAAGCTCGGAGTCTCTTAGCGTGGATAGATGGGATAATAATTGTTGCTCCGGCAGCCCGGTCACTTTTCGGATCAGCTCATGGCTGAACTCCCGCTCGATAACAGAACCGGTTCTCAATACCTCTCTTGCCTCTTCGGGAAGATGATCCACACGGGCCATGATCACATCCTGGATTGTGGAGGGAATGGCAATGGCCTTGAAATCCCTGGTCAGTTTGTAAGCACCGTTGCTCTGTTCAATGATCTTCAGCTCTCTGAGGGACTTAATGAACTCCTCAATGAAGAATGGGATGCCTTCAGTCTTGCTCAGGGTCAGATCCTCGATGGCTTTGTCGACATTGGTGGTGTTGAGCAGGTGGCTCACCATTGCGAGGGATTCGCGGTTGGACAAACGGTTCAGGGTGACCTGACTGTGGTAGGAGCGGCTGCCCCAAGTATGAACGAACTCTGGTCGGAAAGTAAAGAGTAAAAAGATCCTCGATCCGGAGATGCTCTCCAGGAGCTCTTTCAATGTATCCTCGGAGCTCCGGTCCATCCAATGGAGATCCTCCACAGCCATGATAATTGGTCGTAATTCTGATCCTTTGAGAGTAATCCTTTTAAGGGCCTCCAGGGTTCTGTCCTTTCTGGCCTCGGGACTTATTTGCATCTTCTCGATGCCGCTCTCCTGCACAGAGAGAAGCTCCAGCAGATAGGGCAATGTGGATTGTTCATCCACCTGGATGATCTTCAGGAAACTGACAACCTTCTGACGGATCTGCTGGCCCGTATCGTTATCCTGAATCTCAAAGTTCGCCTTCAGGATGTCCACGATGGGGTGATAGGCTACATTTCTGCTGTAGGATAGGCACCTGCCTTCCAGAAAAGTGACATCCTCATTGGTGACAGCCTTTCTGAACTCATAAAGGAGCCTTGACTTGCCGATCCCGGCTTCAGAAATGATCGAGATGGCCTGGCCTCTGCCTTCCCGGGAGCGCTCCAAACCGTCGAGTAGCAACTCCAGTTCCCTCTGTCGTCCTACAAAAGGTGTTAATCCTCTCTCAGCGCTCACATCGAATCTGGTTCTTCTGCTGCTGGGAGCAATGACCTGATAGATTTTAAGGGGCTTCTCCTTCCCCTTGATTTCCTTCTCCCCCAAAGCCTCAAACCTGAAGTATCCTTCAGCGAGCTTGAAGGTATCGTCACTCACATAAGTAGTGCCAGGTTCTGCCATCTGCTCCATCCGGGAAGCAAGGTTCACCGTATCCCCAACCGCCGTGAACTCAACTCGGAGGTCGTTTCCCAGTGTACCGACAACAACCGGACCCGTATGGATGCCAACTCTCATCTTCACCGGGGGGAATGCCCCCTTCTCCTGGCGCATCCGCTCGTTGAACCTTGTCATCTCCAGGTGGATGGCCATAGCAGATCTTATTGCTCTCTGCGGGGCATTTTCCAGGGCGATGGGGGCTCCGAACAGAGCCATAACCCCGTCTCCAGTCATCTTATTGACCGTCCCTTCATACTCATACACCTTATGGATGAGGATCTCGAATACTTGATCCATCATGGCATATACTGCCTCGGGGCCGAGTTTCTCGGACAGTGGAGTAAAGCCCTTCATGTCACAGAACATCACCGTAACTTGGCGCTTCTCTCCCTCTATCCTGTCCCGCTGAGAGAGGACCTTCTCGGTGATGCTAGAAGGCAGATATTTCTGGATCTTGGCGATTTTTTTGTCGAAGTGATCAGCGAAGGTTAGGTCTTTGAAAATGGCCGGGGATGGCTGGGTCAGGCTGTGGCCGCAGTCGCCGCAGAACTTATCAGAGGGAATGTTCTCGAACTGACACTTTTGGCAGGTAAGAACAAGTTTTGCCCCACACTCACTACAGAACTTTCTATTGCTGGAATTTTCGATCAGGCACTTCGGACATTGCATGGTTTGTGTCCTCCTCGGTCTCAAAGTCGGAGCTAAGAACCTGTCAACTTGTGGAGATCTCTGGCTAAATCCTCATGAGCGTGGTTATGGGCACAAGAAGAAAAAAAATACCTTATGGCGGGATGATAAGTTGATCAAGTGAGAATTGTCAAGGAATATTTGGAGGAATGGATTCCGGGCGGACTTGCTGAATGCTTTGTTACAGGAAGAATTCCCTGGAATTTATTTCCTGTTTTTAGTAGAGTAGAGAGCTGGCGTAGTAGCTTAGTGCTCTATCTCCAGCTCCCCCTCATCAAACCGGACATTCGGTTTTCCCGAGTACGGCTTTCCAATCATCTTCCTCCAGAGGCATTCACTTTCGTTTGGCCTTCCGGCATAGCTTCCACCGGAGTTCCCGGAACCTATGGAGTTTATAGCGTTACCGCAATCTCCTTTCCTTCGCTCCTTGAGAAGCATGATGAAGGTATTGCCCCTTCCCTCTCCCAAGGTTATGTTGTCCTTGGGATACAA
>JAABPZ010000115.1 GCA_011391755.1 Methanothrix sp.
TAATTCATTAAATACGCCTCAGTTATATAAAATTCGCTATATTAATTACACTCAATTAATCTGCGCGCGAGTAGTCACATAGCTGTAGGTAATGTAGCCTATATTTAGAATTAATCCGGTTGGCTTGTTGCCTGAGTCCGAATGCAGCTTCTTCTCATTATACCTTTGCGACAAAAATGCTTTATGTTTTATATCCTACGGCCCCGGATAGATAACCTCGATATTCTCCATGTTCAATATCAACTTCCGGAGCTCCTCGCAGTTAATAGGATGCTTGAACTCGCTGCACAGCTTCACCCGTTCCGAGAGGTCCCCCAGCTCCTTGTCCTTTAAGTAGTAGCCCATTCTCTGGGTGATATATTTTAGTGCCTTGGCACCGGTGTGCTTGCCGATGATGATGTGCCGGGCAGCGCCCACCATTTCCGGGGAGTAGAGCTCATAGGTCCTGGGCTCTTCCAAGACGGCCGCCACATGGATTCCCGACTCATGGGCAAAAGCATTGCTGCCCACGACAGCCTTATTCCTGGCCACAGGAACCTCGGAGTAGGTCTCCACCAGCTTGGATAGGTCCTTTACCTTGGTAAGATCGTAACCCCCCATGTCGTAATGCAGCCTCAGGGCGACCAGCAGCTCTTCTAATGGCGTGTTGCCGCTCCGTTCACCAATGCCGTTTACCGTAGTATGCAGCTGCTTGGCCCCTGCTTCCGCTCCGGCCAGGGTATTGGCCAGGGCCATTCCCAGGTCGTCATGGCAGTGCATGCAGATGGGGACCTTGACAACTTTTTTCAGCTCGCTTATCATGTAATATGTCGTGCGCGGATTCATGATCCCCACGGTGTCGGCGACACTGATGTAATCGGCATGGTATTCCTCCGCCTTCCTGTAAAGCTTCTTTAAAATCTCAAAATCGGTGCGCGTGGCATCCTCGGCTGAGAAGCGCACAATAAGGCCATGATCCTTGGCGTACTCCACAGTCTGCAGCGCGCATGAAATCGCCTCGGGACAGCTCATGTGCAATTTGTACTTAAGATGAAGATCAGAGGTAGCGATGAAGACGCTGACCATGTCGGCGCCGCATTCAATGGCTGCATCGACATCCTTCTTGACGGACCGGCAGAGCGCTGAGATCTTGGCATCAAGTCCCAGATTGCAGACCTCTTTTACGGCATTCATCTCGGCCGCGGAGACGACAGGAAAACCGGCTTCTATAACCTCGACGCCGATCTCGTCCAGCCGCAGAGCTATATCCAATTTTTCATCGGCGCGAAAGACTACTCCCGGCATCTGCTCACCGTCACGAAGGGTTACATCGCATATCTCGATGTCCAGGGGTGGTGTCTTGGCTGGGGCCAAGAATTGATTGAGAGAGTAGTCTTGCATAGCGCGCTAATAGTGATAATTCATTACATAAATCGGTTTCGAAGGAAAGGGGTTTCCGGCAATTCTAGAGATTGGCAAAACGCTCCAATATCCAGCGGTTTCGCACTTCAGGATGAAATATAACACCGTAAGTGGGATGAGCGGCGTGCCGGAAAGCCTCTACTGCATCAATTCTTCCAGCCAGCGGCAGGAATCCCTCCGGCAATGTCCCTGCATAGTTATGAAGATGATAGCCTTCTATCTGTCGCGGCTCGCCCAGCAGCGATGACCCCCCGACGACCTCTATCTCTTCCAGGCCGATTGCTTGATTTGGAACAATCGATCCACCATAAACGGCGCTGATGACCTGCATGCCTGCGCAGATTCCTAAAATGGGCTTTTTGAAATCCTTTATCCAGGAGAAGAACTCTAAATGCCCGGCATAAACATTGTCCAACAGGCCTGTTCCGCAGAGGATAATTTTATCGTGGTTGGCAAGATCCTGCGGCTTGACCTTGGTATAATGCAAAATATTGCAGAGATAGCCCAATTTTTGCAGCGTATCTCTAATGGGGTGGACAAATTCGTACTGGGATAAGGAGTCTTTTTCAAAGCACAGGTCAACCAGGAGGATGCATAGACTCTTATGCATCATCTCCGTTCGATTTTGTCCTTCGTACGGAATTTTCCGGTCCATTTCCGGACCGATTGCCTTCCCCGTTTTCCCCACCAGTTGCATCTCTTCTATGACAAACTGCCCACGATAGTTGGCATAACTCTGGGATGCCTTCATGATCTCGATTCGCTTCTGGAAAAGGGGGCCGTCCAGGACATAGGTCTCCAGCTCCCCGCCCTCGCCTGAGGGATTGATCCTGTATTTTTGCTGGAGCCACTCCAGCCTTTGGATGCGCTCTTCGGTCAACTCTGCGCCCAACCAGGAGGCATCGAAGGGATAGGCATAGATCCCGGAGATGATGATGGAAAAGCCTTCCTTTAAAAGCCGCCGGAGATAATCTATTTGATTGGTCTGCCAGAGGGGATTGAAGCACCAGAGATCCAGGTCGCGACAGATCCTCTGCACGCGTGCTGCCTGGTAGACGGACTCAATGGCTCCGGTGACGATTCCCTTGATGCCGTATATCTCCCGAGCAGCGGCAATGGCCGCCGCCAGGTCCGCCAGCTCCGTTTCTTTGATGCCGCACGTGGGCCAGGTGAGCAGGGGAATGCCCATGGCCTTCGCTTGCAGGTCGGTGCGGCGAACGTTGGGGGTGTGGAACATGTAGCTGTCCGGATTCTTTGAGACCATAGTTATCAGGCAGGCTACCTGGTTCTTTTCCATGGCCCGGCGGCAGGCAAAGACCGAGTCCTTGCCGCCGGAGAAGAGCACGCCCAGTTTCATCAGGGTTAAGAAGAATACGGCAAGCTAATAAAAGATACTGGACTCACAGAGCAAGCATCCGCCAGATCTTCGCCATATCCAAGTTTGCCTCTACAGCCGCGGCCAGTTCATCAAAGCCGTCTCCCTTCGCTGCCTTCGTCCCTACTTCCGTCTTGGGCAACAATTTTTGGTCCCGGCCGGGATTTTTGCGGCGGTGCAGGAAATCGAGAAAAGCATTGCAAAAGTTCTCGTTCTCGAAGATTCCATGCAGGTAGGTGCCGATCACCATTCCGCTTTCCGATACAGCGCCGTCGTCTCCGAAGGCCGTCTCCCCCTTGGGTCGAGTCACACCCATGTGAATCTCGTAGCCTGTGACGATTTGGCCGCGGATCGGCTCCAGGATGGGGCCGCTGCCCGTGACCTTCTTTTTCACCTGCACCGTCCTCTTCTCATAAAGGTCGAAGCGGGTCACCGCATCTAGCAGACCCAGACCGGGGATTGTTCCCACGGTGTCCTCAATGCCACAATCGATGATCTCCCGGCCCAACATCTGGTAGCCTCCGCAGATGCCCAAGACAGGAGTGTCCGGCAGGGATTTTATCTGATCGGCCATGCCCTTTTCCTGCATCTCCAGGAGGTCGGAGACGGTGTTCTTGGTGCCGGGAATGATCACCGCATCCGGACAGCCCAGCTCTTCCGAGAGGCCAACGTAGCGAACACGCGCCAGCCGTTCCAGGGGTTCGAAGTCGGTGAAGTTGCTGATGCGCGACAGCCTTATCACTGCGATATCGACCTGCTCGCCCGCCGGCCGGGCCTTCTTGTCACCCAAAGAGACAGAATCCTCGGAGGGGATATCCAGATCGAGATAAGGCAGGACGCCCAGCACGGGAACATCGGTGAGTTCTTCCAGCGTCTTCAGGCCGCTGCCCAAGATGGCAGGATCGCCCCGGAATTTGTTGATCACCAGGCCCATAACCAGTGGCCGGATGTCCTCGGGCAAGAGCTGCACCGTGCCGAAAAGGCTGGCGAAGACGCCGCCCCGCTCGATGTCCCCTACCAAGATTATGGGGGCTTGCAGGTAGCGAGCCACGTAGATATTGGCGAGATCCCGATCGAAGAGGTTGATCTCTGCCGCTCCGCCTGCCCCTTCTACTACTATGTAGTCGTAGTCCTTCTCCAGCTCCTGCAAAGATCGATCCACCACCCCCTTGAGCCCATCGATCTCACGATAGTACTCCTCTGCCGATTTGTCAGCCACGCTCCTGCCCAGGACGATGACCTGAGAGGTGCGGTCCCCTTTTGGCTTGAGCAGGATGGGATTCATGAACTCGCTGGGCTTTGCCCTGGCCGCCCAGGCCTGCACCGCCTGAGCGATGCCGATCTCCGAGCCGTTCTGGGTGACCCAGGAGTTAAGGCTCATGTTCTGGGACTTGAAGGGCGCGACCCTAAGCCCTCGATCGGAGAGCAGGCGGCAGAGGGCGGCGACAAGAGTGCTCTTGCCTGAGTGGGAGGTGGTGCCGAGGACCACGAGAAAGCGAGACATGCGATGGGGGAAGGGCGTACAAGTTTAATTGCCTTTTGGAAGGTTAGTTTTTTCTATCACGTCTTGCATCATTTGCTCGGATCATGCAATACAAAAAGTGAACTACCGCGTCCTGAAGGATTCCGGTTAGGATTCTCAAGCTTCATGGATGGGATCATGTTCTGAGTATCATAAGTCTTGAGCTTGATGCCTTTTTCTTTTGCTTCATTCAGGTCTTGGAGAAGCCGGTTATAGAGCCTATCTACAAGCATCCAAATTCTCCGCTAACTTCCACAGAGTGACCTCGTTAGGGAAGATAGGATACTTACAGCAGATCATCATACGAATACAGATATGCATGCCTATTATTTATATTAGTTGAGGGCGACGCGAAAGCGATCATGGCAAAAGGCTCCGCTTTCATCCCCACCCTGAAGGAGGGGGACTTACCGATGTTTCGACTTCTCGTCGAAACTCTCGCTGACCCGCGGTCAGCGAAATCCGCCCTTCGCGATCCTAAAAGTTAAACCGCAATGTCAACTTCTTCTGAATTACCTTTTTAGCCTATTGTTTTGACTTGATCCTTTTATTTAATTTTATCATCATATTAAGTCTCCAAATATGTCTGGAAATTTTTTGAGGACTTATATCTGCCTTTTCTTCCTAAACCTATATATTTTTATTGATGGTTGCATTTCTGTGGGCTCGCCTCAGCGTATCTTCATTCCAGCCATTGGCATGCTGCCCTGGAAAAAATCTTGCATTATGGGACTTAGGGCTTAATGTGAAATAATTTATGCATTTCCAAAGACATTTCCAAAATTATGTTGTCAAATAATAGCGATTTCTGGCTATGTTGGTTAAAACTTGTATATTTTATTTTTCTGTAAAAAAATTGAGGAGTTAGCGATTGGGAAACTACGACCCTTTCATGGCTAATATTGGTCCGCTGCTTGAAGCCAAAAATAAGGATAGCCAAGGAATAGAAAAGTAGATGGAGCTAAGGCGAGCTGTATTTTTCAATTTTAAGAGCTTGTTGAGATATTACCCGTTCTGGCGTCCTTGCCGCAGGGGTGCGCCGCCGTCATCTACTTAGCCAAGATATCCCGATCAAACAGTCGCCCTTTGGCTATAATCCACCAGTGCCATCAAGATGTCCTTATCCTCTAGCATCCCCGTAAGCCTTCCGCTGGATGTGACCACAGGCATCTGGTCGATTCTATTCTTGTACATTGTCGC
>JAABPZ010000116.1 GCA_011391755.1 Methanothrix sp.
TTCTTTTGGATATGGCAACCAAAGGACGAAAGCTCTCTTTCCTGGACATGGAGGAAGAAGGGCTTGCAAAGGATTCCAGCAATCTCGACTAAGTAATCGTAACGAAATAACCTAGGTGAATTTCATACAAAACTGGATTCTGAATTGGATTATTGACATCGATATAAATCTACTTTCTTGAATATTTTATCATAGGTTATTTCGGTACGACCCCTAAAGCGGCCATCAAGGCTCTGGAGCAGTTCGGATTTAAGGTCTATCGCCAGACCGGCAGCCATATTCACCACGGCAATGAAGAAAGAAATCTTTTCGTTAACGTTCCGATTCGCCCAGAACGGGCGAAGGGAACATTGATCTGATCAGGCGATGCCTTTACTGCGGGCCCTCGTCCAGGCATGAGGGGGGCCGTCGCGGAGGCGGCATAGGACGCGAGTATGCAGCGATGGGAGCCTAAAAAAAATAGAAAATGGAAGCTATGTCCGGATCAAGCGGCGATCTTTTCGCCCTGGACTATGCTTCCGTTATCAGCAATGGTCCAGACCGTGTATGATCCGCTTACATCTCCATATTCATCAAAGGTTATATTGCCCGATGTGCCTTGGTAATCGATGTCTTTGCCATCTCTCACCAGGCTCAGGGCCTCTTTTAGATCAGAGACCATGATGCCGGGCGGATTGGCAACCGATCTTATGTTGTCGGCAATGGCCCTGCCGGTTGCACTCTTTGCCTGTTCAATGGCCAGCGCCACCACAGCCAGGGCATCGTAGCTGTTGGTGCAATAGATGCCGGGCTCTTTGCCGTATTCTGCCTTGTAAAGAATCCGGAATGCGTCATATGCCTTTCCACCCGCATTCTCGTCCGGCGCCAGGCCCTGCAGCCCTGCCACTATGTACCTGCCACTGGTGTCCTTTCCGGCCAGATCAGCCAGGTTTTCCGCCTTCAAGCCTTCTGAGAGGAGCCATGGTGTATTGGTGAGCGCTCCCTTCTCGTAGGCGGTTCTGAGAATGAGGCTTCCCGTCTCAGGATATGAAACCATCATTACAAACTCTGGATTGCTGGCTGCGATCTTTTGCACCTCGGAATCAAAGATCGTCTGGGATGGATCATACCTTATTCTCTCCAGCACCTTTCCACCATCGGCCTCAAAAGCCTTTACAAATACTTCCTCGAAGCCCACTCCGTAGGGATTGTTGATGACAATGGTTGAAACCGTTTTGTAGCCCCGCTCCTTAGCCAGATTGGCCATAGCTGATCCCTGCAATGTATCTGAGGGCGCCGTTCTGAAATAGAGATCACTATCATTGTAAGTAGTGAATTCCGTGCCCGTGTTTGATGACGAGATCTGCAGCACACCGCTCTTGGTAGTGATATCAATTATGGACATGCTCTGTCCGCTGCCGGTATCACCCACAATAACCGGAACCCTATCCACTTTGACCAGCTTGTTGGCGGCATCGACTGCGGCCACGTTGTTGGTCTGGTCATCCTCAACCAGAAGCACGAGCTTCTTTCCCAGCAATCCGCCGTTGTCATTGATCTGCTTGGCGGCAAGCTTCATGCCGTCGCTCATGGGTCCTCCATAAGCACCCAGATCGCCGGTTAGAGATTGCAGCACTCCGATATTGATGTTTCCTTCCGCGGGAGCTGCCCCACTTTCTGCACTAGCGTTAGTTGCTCTCTTCGTCACTACATCGCCCTTATCATCAGCCTTCTCGGTGCATCCTGATATAAATACAGCGAGAATGAGGGCCAGGATTATGAAATGTGATTTCAGCCTCATGACATCAACCGATCAGAGAAGCGAAATAGAATGAATAAATAAGTATCGCAGAGTCAAATCCTTATGAAAAATATGGTCCGATTAAAATATTGCCGGGCGCTTCAGGGAAAGATAAAAATAGGTCCAGATAATAGGGCTTTTTCAGCTTGGAGATTATGATCGGCCAGCTTATAGCTAATGGTATAGTTTATGGGTGCATTATTGCCCTGGGCGCTATAGGTTTGTCTTTAGCATATCGAATCATGAACTTTGCCAATTTTGCTCATGGCGATTTTCTGACTCTTGGCGCTTATTTGACTCTTTTTTTTGCAGCAACCTTAAACCTCGGCTTCCCAGCAGCATGTATTCTGGCCATTCCTGTCACGGCAGCATTTGCCGTGGCCCTGGACATAGGAATCTGGAAGCCCATGCGCAGCATTGGAGCCAGCCGAACCGCCATCATGATCCTTTCCATTGGAGTATCTATAGCGATAAGAAATGCTCTGATCATATTCTTTAGGCCGGACGCATTGAGATTTCCACTGCCGGTGATGGAGAGCATGAATTTAGGCGGCATTCTTCTAACCTCTTTTCAGATTAGCGTGGTATTGATTGCCTTGGCGAGCATGCTCGTAGTCCATGCCCTCTTAAGCCGTACCGTCTTGGGAAAGAGCATGAGAGCACTGGCCGACAACCCTGACCTGGCCAGGATCACCGGCATCAATGTGGACCGGGTCATAAGATACACCTGGATGGTGAGCATGGGACTTGCCGCACTGGCCGGTATAATGTTTGGATTGATTACCCATATCAATCCCAATATGGGCTGGTCCATTATCCTGCCCATGTTTGCAGCAGCGATACTGGGCGGCATCGGCAATGCCTACGGGGCAATGGCGGGTGGATTGATCATAGGCCTCGCCCAGGAGATCTCTACGGCAATTTTGCCTGCCGAATATAAGATTGCGGTCAGCTTTGCCATTATGATTGCTGTTCTCTTTTTTAGGCCCAATGGCCTCTTAGGTGGAGGATAAAATGCTGGACTACCTGATATCCATAATGCTCACTGCCGGAATTTATGCCATATTCGCCCTGGGCCTAAATTTGCAATGGGGCTATTCAGGGCTTCTCAACTTCGGACATGTGGCATTCATGGCCATTGGTGCCTATGCTACCGTTCTTTTGGGCATGAATGGAGTACCCTTGATCTTTGCCGTGCTGGCAGGCATGGTCTTGGCCGGGGCATGCGGGGCATTCTTGGGGGTGGCCACGCTCCGCTTGCGAGAGGATTACCTGGCGATAGTCACCATCGGATTCTCAGAGATCATCAGATTTTTGCTGCTCAACTGGTCATCTCTGACCAGGGGGTCCTTTGGGCTTTACGGATATCCCCGCCCACTGGAAGGACTGGTGGCCCATGAGGACTATAATATTGTTTTAGCAGGCATTGTGATCATTGTCCTCTTGCTTGTTTATGCTCTTCTTGAGGTTCTGGCCAAATCGCCCTGGGGCCGGGTGCTCAAGTCCGTCCGGGATGATGAGGCGGTTTCTATCTCTTTGGGCAAAAACGCCTTTTCCTATAAAGTGCAGGCCCTGGCATTGGGCTCAGCCATAGCTGCCCTCTCCGGATCGCTTCTTGCCTTTTATCTGCAGTATATCAATCCCAATAATTTTCAGCCCATTGAGACATTTTATGCCTGGATAATGGTCATCATGGGTGGCAGCGGCAGCAACCGGGGCACGATTGTGGGAGCGATCTTGCTCTGGGGATTTTTCAGCACAACCCGCTTTTTGGAGGGATACATCTCCTTCAGTCCATCGGCATCCAGCGCTGCCAGAATGGTGATCATCGGCGTAATCTTGATCGGACTCATGATGTTCCGGCCCCAGGGATTGTTCGGCAGAAAGGAGGATCTGGCTGTTGGAAAATGAAATCCTCAGGATAGAGGGGGCCATAAAGAGATTCGGCGGCCTTCTGGCAGTAGACGGCTGCAGCCTTTCTGTCCAGGAAGGGACAATTGTGGGCCTCATCGGGCCTAATGGAGCCGGCAAGAGCACTCTCTTCGACCTAATATCCGGCTTTGTGAGACCGGATGCAGGAAGCATTATCTTTTCGGGCAAGCAGATCGGTGGTCTACCGGCCTATAGGATTGCACGCCTGGGCCTGGTTCGCACCTTTCAGATACCACGGGCCCTGATGAGGATGACGGTTTTAGAGAATATGATGTTGGGGAGCCAAAATCAGACTGGAGAGATGATATTCAGGCCTATCCTCAGCTGGGGCAGAGTGCAGGCGCAAGAGAGATCCATCGAGAAGAAGGCTGAGGAGATCCTCAAGTTCTTTGATCTCCTACGCATGAAAGACGAGTATGCCGGGTCTATGTCTGGAGGCCAGAAGAAGATGCTGGAGATGGCCCGGGCTCTGATGGCTGACCCCCGACTGCTGCTCCTGGATGAGCCGTTTTCCGGCGTAAATCCGGCGCTCTCAGAGAGGCTCATCGAGAGGATCAAGATGCTTCGGGAAAAGGGGCTTACTATCATGATAATTGAGCATGCTATTCCCTATGTGCTTGCCCTCTCTGATGAGCTTTATGTCCTGAATAAGGGAGCAATTCTGGCGAATGGCCGGCCTGATCAGGTTATCTCGGATCCAAAGGTGTTTGAGGCTTACCTCGGAGTGGGATTTGATGCTCAGCATTGATTCAATCACTGCAGGCTATACGGACGAGAACATCATAAACGAGGTATCTCTCCATGTGGATGAAGGAGAGATTGTGACCATCATCGGCCCGAATGGCTGCGGAAAGTCGACTTTGATGAAGTCCATCTTTGGACTGACCAGGATGCGGGGCGGGAGAATTCAATTCAACGGTCAGGATGTCACGGGATTGAAGCCTTACGAACTGGTGAAAAGGGGTCTATCCTATGTGCCTCAGGAGAGAAATGTGTTTCCTGCGCTCAGCGTAAAGGAGAACCTGGAGATGGGAGCCATCGCTTTAGCTGGCGGGATAGAAGGACGCATTTCACTTGTTCTCGAGCTGTTTCCAGGGCTTGCCGATCGCATGGATCAGAAGGCCGGGACGCTTAGCGGAGGCGAGCAGAAGATGCTGGCCGTGGGCAGAGCTATGATCATTAATCCGTCCATGCTGCTCTTAGATGAGCCGTCTGCGGCTTTGTCTCCCAAGGTCATGAGCCAGCTCTTTTCTGAGATCCGAGGAATAAATGAGCGGGGAGTGACAATTCTCATGGTCGAGCAGAATGCCCGCCGAGCTCTGGCAATATCCGACCGCGGCTATATCATGGAGATGGGACGCAATCGGCTGGAAGGACCTGCTATGAACCTGCTCGACAACCCAAAGGTCTGCCGTCTGTACCTGGGAAGAAAATAGCGGCCAGATTTGAGGGGATAAAGCAACAAGTACCGGTTACGACCCTGATCTTAGCGCTCCTTTTCGAATAGATTGGATCTGGACCTTTTCCACACCATCGGAGTCATTTTCTAAAGTCAAAAGAGTATTCTGTCGAGAAAGTCCGGAAATTCATAGGGAAAATCAACAACGGGTTTGACTACAGGTTCTCCTTTATCATAAATCAGGATGTAGAGCCGACCAATAATCGAGCAGAGAGAGCGTTACGACCCCATTTCGTTTTGAGAAAGATCTTGGGCACGCTTCGCAATGACAAAGGAACTTCGATTCATGAGCGAATTATGACGACACTGGCAACTTGGGGACAGAG
>JAABPZ010000117.1 GCA_011391755.1 Methanothrix sp.
TGTCTATTGATGCATATTTATTATTCATAGTATATCATTTCTGCTATACTTGGCACCATATGCATTTGAGACACCTTCCAGGATCTGAAAGGAGAATGCATAAATCAAGGTAGTTTCGAAGGATAAATTTATATAATATCAAAGTAAGATATTGATTGAAAGCTAAATCTCGCTTATTTGGCGAAATAGCTTAAATTGATCACTTAAAAAAAAGGGGGCGAAAAGAAAAATGAAGGGAGTAATAGTAGTAGCATTCATGATTGCAATTGCCCTTATGGGGGGTTGCGGCATCGTGCTAGCTAATCCACCACTGGTCCCACCAGTGCAGTATGAGCAGTTCTGTGAAGCGCAAAAAGTGGCTGGAACGGGAATTATCGATGTCAGCACGTCGATAATTGACAAGAAGATCGCACTTGAATACTACAACACCATGGCAGGCGACGGCGACTTCGAGCTTGACTCTGAGCATGCTTACTCGCAGAACCCAGAGAAGCTCAAAAGGACGATATCTTCGGTCAACAATAGCACTGAGGCTGGCTTTAACCTTGTCGAAACCACCAAGATGACCTATGCAGGGGAGACGCCCCTTACTGGCGGAAAGTACCTGCATTCCAAGGCATTCTACGGAGGCATCGGTGCTGAAGTGCAGGAGATGTTCTCCGTAAATGAGATGGAGAAAGACGAGACGGCATTCTTCGCCTCTACCACACCCTATCAGCCCAAGGACTTCAGGAACGTCAGCCCGGAGAACTTGATAAAGAAGCTCAAAGCTGCAGGCAGAAATACAGAGGAGGTAGAGAGGCTCATGACGTCTTACAGTGATGAGAATCATACTGCCGAATATATCCCCTCTCACCTGATCGGCTTGGAGACCAGGAACTCCTTCAATGGTACCTGGGGCACCGATGCCAAGTGGCATAAGATATTCTACAAGGATATCAAGGCCCACGAGATGTTCACAGGAACCTTCGAGGCCGAGAAGACCATAAAGTTCCATGAGAATCCCGTGCCCGATAAAATCCATGCGCCTTGCGAAGGCATAGACTGCTAGGGAAACCTGGCAGCCTTTTTTCTTTTTTTAGTTTATTGGGGGTTAGCATGAAGAGACAGATTATTAGGATTATGATGATACTCATCCTGACAGCATCCCAGGTAGAGGCCACTGTTGAGGACCCAGGCACAGCTTCGGGCGATGTTTCGAGCAACACCTGGACGGTCCCTACATCGCCGACTTTGCCTGGATTTCTGCCCAGCCCCTGTTCCGGGGATTCCGGTCGTCTTGCCGTAACCATCGGCTTTACCGGGCCGGGAGTAGAACAGGAAAAATCGTATACAACCCCAGGCAAACCACTGGATTTTATGGTTACGATAAGCAACGACGGTATAACAGAGGTGGAGGCACAGGTAAGTATCAAACCTGAGGTCTGTCCTTTTGTTTGGTTTAGCTGGACGACGACTTCCGTGAGCATTCCGGCCGGAGTCTCTCGCTTTGTGGCCCTGCAAGTTTTGCCGGATACGAACGCCATAGCCGGGGAGTACAAATTCGCAGTGGAGGCCTCGGCCAAATGCCGCAGCTCTGAGCCACACTCTGCAAAATTCAGGGTACAGGCATTCGACTACGCCTCAGAGACCACTGTGAGCGGCTCGGGCCAGTTTCAGATCAATAAAGACCTCAGATCCATGAACTCGGGGATCAAGTCCACCAAAAACGTGCTGTTTTCCGGCAGCGTGGATGCCCTTGTGAAGAATGAGTACCTGGTGGATGCGGCCAAGGGCAAGAATGCCAATTTCCAGGAACAAGATGCAGTTGACAACTACAATGCGGTATCTCTTGGGGATGCGCTCGTTGGAACGGAGAGCTTCAAGAGTTCTCTGGTCTTCGGCGGCGTGGGGGCCAAAGTCCGGGAGAGCTATGATGTGCAGCAGATGGAGTTCAAGAACCAGGATTTCACATTGCATCAGACCGGCTCCCAGAAGAAGACGGCAGAGTTCAAGACGGCAGACAACTTCACTGGGTATTATCTGATAGATGCCAAACAGATAGTTCCTGGCCAGAAGAATCTTAAGGAATTTGAGGAATATTTCGGGTCCTTTGAGATCAACCGGAGAATCCTCTTCAGGGATGCCGCAAAATCCAAGACCCCATGCCAGGAAGGTGACTGTCTGAAAGCACCGAGCACTAGCACGCTGAGCCCAGGCAGTCAAAGCTTTACCAGCCCCTGTTCAAGCGGCTCATGCAATAAATTCACGAATGCCCTCAATGACTTCTCTAAGTCTGCTTGACACATTTTTTTTAAAAAATGAAATAGTAAAATGGCAAATTTGCTAAAAGGAATAAGGCGAAGATCTCGGGGGTAATGAAAGAATATGTCATTTCAATCTTCCATTGTTCTTCGCCCAATCTACTAACGACGTTCATTATATATAAATCTTTTCTTTTTAATTAAGTCAATGTAATATCTGTTTCATATTATATACCTAAAACACAAAGCTATAGTCGAATATTTGAATCCGTTATTTTACATTACTATTAATATAATATATTTATGTAATATTTATAATACACCTTTATCAATTTCATATCAAAAAATTTATTGCAAAATTATTATACATTTTTGCGTTGGTTTTGGTGAATTATTGGTATTGAGTCTAATGACCTTGATATAAGCAAAAGGAATAAATGGTTAAACCTCACGTACCTGAAAAAGGGATTTGATTGAGTACCCTTTTGAGAAAGGAGGTTCATGAAATGAAGTTGATTCTTACATTATTCGTCGTCACGGTTCTTCTGGCAAGCGTTGCCGTCACGGCCAGCGCTGCCGATGTTCTGGATTTGAGCACATTAGGTAAAAAACAGAGCATAGAAGCTGTTTCTCTGCCCAGGCTCTCGCCCACAATGCCGACTATTGCCGCAACCTCTCTGGGAGGCAACCTGAAGAGCGATGTGCTCGATCTCAGCACTCTGGGAAAGAAAGCAGTGCTCAATGTGAACACGACCATGATCAAAGGTCCCACCCCGGTTACAATCACACCCATGTTCGCCGTTAAAAATACCAATGTAACCAACCAGGCCGGATCTGTCATTACCCTGCCCCAGGCAATTTCTGCCAACCCCTCCGTTTACACCCCGCCCATCGCCATATTTGGCGGAGCTTAAAGAGGAATAGAATGAATGTTTCGCTGAAAGTGGATGGAAAGGCAGTCGATTTAAATGCCTTCCCCCAGGAGATCATCGGCAATGCGGCAGTAGCTATGGCCGAGTCTCTGCGGGGCGTGGGCCATGACTGGAAAGGAATTGAGATCAGAATTGATAAGTGATAAATCTCTCAATCCTTCTTGCTCTTTTTAAAAACAGATGCGAGATCAATAAAATAAGTGCCTTCCTTGACCGCCATAATCAGTTCATCCCTCTCGAATAGAGACGGCAGATTCAACTCGTAGGTGCCAGGTGCGGTTATCTTGACGCTCTCCAATGCCTTCTCTTCCGGCTTGCCGTCACTTTGATGAATATCATTTTGCGAAGATTGCATCTCCTCCTCTATTGCCATCGACTCTTTTTCCAGTCTCCCGGGCGGTATCCGCACACCCATAGCCCGATTTATGATAGGCTTCGGCTGCAGCACCTCTGCCTTCTTATCCTGCTGCTCTTTTTTCACGAACAGGAACTTCTTCCAGCCGCAATTGGGGCAGCCCTTCAGGATATCCTCTCCTAAGTCGAAGACATTGCTACAACGGGTACAGATATGGGGCATCTAGTCCCCCACGGAGACCTTGGTGCTGATCTGATATTTGTCTTTCTCAATGGTGCGCAGCTGATTGGCAGGGCCGATGACCGTCATCCTGCCCTTCAGAGCTCTGCCGAATATCTTGTCCAAAAACGATCCTTCCTTCTTGGAAGGGTAGCTCTCTATCTCTATTCCTGAGAACTCGTCCACCCGAATCTCGGTCATGGTCATCTCGATGAGGCGCACCTCCTCATCCGAGGTCAGGCCGCACTCTAAAACCACAATCTTGCCGTTCTTGACCTTGTCCAGGATGAGCCGAATCTTCTCCATGGAGGTCATCTTCTCCAGCTTCTCCCCGGAGATGAGGTCCATTTGCACTTCTCTCATCAAGATCACCCAAAATGAGCTGCTATCGCCTGATAAAGGTTATCTATATTCGATCCTTCCAGGGCGGAGATGGGCACCATGGCGTGCTGAGGGAAAGCTGCCTTAATTCTGGCCGGCGAGGCGTTGGGCAGATCCATCTTATTGGCCACAATGAGGAGGGGAAGCTTCCGAGCTTCCATATTTCCAATCACTACCACATTGACCTGAGTATAAGGATCCTCGGTTGAGTCCATAACTAATAGCACGCCATCCAAGTCATCCAGCCATTTGATAGCTTCAATGACGCCTTCCGTGGCCTCCTTGGCCCTCTTCTTAGACTCGACCTCAGAAAGGCCATAGATCATGAACTCCTTGAAATCAACCTTTGTGGCCATGCCTGGTGTATCGACTATATCCAGCTCGATGCTCGATCCGTTGGCGTTGATCACCACGCCCTCCTTCCTCATGGCCCGGCGGGTCTCATGTGGAATAGGGGAAGCCTCTCCAAAGCTCTCCCCCTCACTCCAGTCATGCAGAATCCGGTTGGCCAGTGTAGTCTTTCCGGCATTAGGCGGGCCGTAAAGTCCGATCTTGGCCCTCTTTTTTTTAAATATCCTGTTTATCCAGGTCCCAAGGCTCTCCTTGAGGCTGCTGATGATACCCATGTCTTACCTCAGAGATGATAAGCGCATGTCTCTACTAATAATTTTCCATGGAAAAAAATTAAAAAAATTGACTTAGCTAAAGATTTCCTGGGCCGGGCAATGGCTGACGAATCCCTCGAACTGCCCAGAGCTACGTAGAGCCTTCCAGGCATCTTTCAGAGATGAGTCCTTGATATTGGCATAGCTCTCCTGCAAATAGGGACAGGCTCTGACGCTGCCGTCAACTGCCACATGCAGCCACCTTCTTCCAGCCATGCAGCCCAGCAATTGGCCCTCAAAATAGGTATTGGCAAAAAGGCGCGGGCCGCCCGGCGTGGAGTTGATCTTCTTGTAGAGGTCGATGATCTTCTCCTTCTCAATCAATGTCAGCTTTTCCTCAGGAGTCCTCGGCATGCCCTCCCAGATGGACAGCTCTTGCACACCCAATTTTGCCGCCAAATCGTAGAGATCCGAGATCCTGTCCACCTGACCGGCCTTTATATGGCAGGACATAGTTACCATCAATCCCGTCTGTAGAGCAATCTGTATGGCTCCTATTGCCTTGGCATGAGATCCGACTACTCCCCTCACCAGGTCGTGCTCCTCAGGATTGGTGCTGTAAACGCCAATGATAAGATTATAAAGCCCGGCTTCTCTGAGCTTGACTGCCTTCTCCACAGTCATGTCCAGACCCGGCGTGAAGAGGTTGACTACGG
>JAABPZ010000118.1 GCA_011391755.1 Methanothrix sp.
ATCCTGCGTTTAACAGAGATCTGCTCATCTTCTCCTTTGTGGGTGATCTCCGAGCTTATGGATTGCAGCTTCTCATCCAGCACAGAGAGCTCTGTTTTCTTGCTCTCCGATCTTTCCAGAAGCGTCTGATTCTTGACATCCAGAGATTTGATCTCTTCATCCAGGCCGGCCAGCTCTAATGATGCTTCTTTTAGCCTGGCCAGGAGCAGAAAAGCCTCCTGTCTCTTGAGCTCCTCCCGATGCGCCTGGTAGGAATGAGCACGGTCCCGCTCTGCCTTAAGCCGGGCGAGCTGGGTGGCAACTTCCTCTAAAATCACATCCACGCGACCGATGCGCTCTCGCACTACATCCAGCTCTTCCATGGCCTTCTTTTTCTTTTCATCAAACTCGGCGACGCCTGCAATCTCATCTATGATCTTTCTGCGATCTACCGGAGTCATCTCGATGATGCGCGTCACATCGCCCTGCATGACGATGTTGTAGCTCTCCGGGGTTATGCCTGCCTTGGCCAGCAAATCCAGTAGTTCAGCCTGGCCGCAGGACTTTCCATTAAAATAATATGAAGAAGCATATTTGTCGCGATTGACCTTTATCTTCCTGGACACTTCAATGATATCTTGATCCAGTGGAAAGAGGCGACTGGTATTGTCCAGCTTGACGGTAACCTGAGCATAGTCCGGATTCTTGCCGTTATCGCCCCGGTAGATGAGGTCAGGCAACCTCTCCGCGCGCATGGCCCGCGAGCTGGACAGGCAAAGGGCGAAGAGCAGAGCATCAACGATATTGGACTTGCCGCTACCGTTGGGCCCGGTAACGGTCACAAAATCGTTCTTCAGAGGAACCCTTACGCTCTTGCCGAATGACTTGAAGTTTTTGAGTTCGACCTCTTTAATGTACAAAGGTTACCTCCGCTCGCATCTCATGAGTTAGCAGCTTTCTTCGCGATAGGGTGTTGAAAGTTTCGCTCCATTAATTTTTACGCCCGACGCCCGACTGAGCATTCTTCAGCCTCTGCAGCCCATTAATCATTCAGCTAATACTTTAACTTAAGCATGTATTCGAGGATGTATATATTGTTTTCCCATTTTTGATCTGCTCTTGGGTCCCACTGCATCATCTCATGTGACAAATATCTATCGATAGATTATTAGTCTAAATTGACTTCCCGATTTTGCTCAATGAAAAGAGGGCCAACGCTTCTGGTACAATGCCTACAGGAAGACCGATCCGGCAGATCCCTCGAACTCGGCCCGGGGTTTCGGGCTCCCTTCTGGCCGGATCGACTGCCAGCTTCTTGCTGTTCCTTTTTAGCTCCGCCAAAAAGCCCTCCTAATCGTGCTCGTAGTAGCTTTGCAATTTGGTCTTGGGCGTGAGGTCCTCCACCTTTGTGCCCAGGTAGCCCTCCAGCCAGACCAGGAAGCCCTTGACCTCCGTTTGCTTCTGCCGCCCACAATCCGCAGTAAAATTCCAGATTTCGCTAATTTTCTTGATTGCGATTTGCCTGAATTAAAAATTATTATAAGATTTTTAACCCAGGATTTTTGCCTCAATATAGATAACATATTTTAATTAGAAGGCTATTAGATCCTTTCGGGGCAGTAGCATGAATGTGGATATCTATGCATGCATAGTTGGACATTTGGGTTTAGTGGCAGGAATCTCTGATGCACTCGGCATCGGTGAAGTGATTGATCAAGCTTTGCCAAAAAATAGGCATCACAAACTTCCTCACTCTATTGTGGTAAAAGCGATGATACTAAACACTTTGGCCTTCTGCGGTCAGCGCCTTTATATGAGAGCTTTGAAAAACCCGACACAAATACGACTTAAATAATTTCTGTCAATATTTTCGATCAGTTCAATGATAATTCATGACAATTTCACCTTTCAGACGCCAATTTTCGCAATTTTTTTGTACTTTTTCTCCATTTTCTCGTATTTTTTGATAGCTTACGCTAGGCCAACTTTTTTTGGGCCAGAGTTCTCAACTGGTGCAAGTTGTAAACAAATGAATTCATCATGATCTTCACTCCCGCTCTTTTCACTGTGGTTACCATGACATGGCCTGCCTTGAAGACTCTCTTCATGACTGAGAAACATCTCTCCACTCTTGATCGCTTTGCTCCGATCCTCTTATTACGTAGTATGTCTTGGATGCTCAATCCATGTGCTCTTGTTGCCTTTGCCATTGCAGCATCATAGCCAAACACATTTGGCTCCAGAATAGCCTTTGTCGCGGTAATTGGGAAGACCCTCTACCCTCAGATCGACTTGGCTATCATGCACTGAGGCGGTCGTTGTCTCTACTTTCCGTATCAATTGGTACTTTCCATCAATGCTGATGTGGCCTTTGAACCCATAGAAGGACTTGCTGCCCTTTTTCGCCCAGCTTCATTCACTGGTAGGCATTTAGTCGAATGCTTTCGCCTTTGATTTCATTTCCGCCATGTTGCCTGCCATTTCAAGAAGTTCGTGGTCAAATTCCATTCTCTTCACGGGGGTTAATGTATCTTCTTTCGCTTCTTCCTTTTTATGATTGCGTCCGGGATCGGATGTTATAAAAGTGGCATCTTGAACAGTGCCTTTAATGACTGCATAGCCCATCGCGTCCATCTGCCTCTGAATAGCTATACAGTTGAAAAATCTGGTATTACCTCTGTCGTGCTTAAGTATTTCCATAAATAAGTTTTTCGAAACCCTCCTGTAAGTCTCACGCCCGAATTCCTGATTAACTACCAGCCACACTTCACATCTCATGAACTCCGACAACCTCTCCCAGAAAAACGCCATCGTCTCCTGGACGGGCGGCAAGGACGGCTGCTACTCCTGCTACAAAGCCATGAATGACGGCTTCAAGATCACCCATCTCTTGCACTTCCAGAATCTGAAGAAGACCGGCTCGCACGAGCTCAATCCCGCCCTCATCCGGGCTCAGGCCCAGGCCCTCGGCCTCCCCCTCCAGCAGCGTGACTTTTACTCCTACGAAGAGGAGTTTAAGAAGGCAGCCCTGCAGCTGCGAAGTCAGGGCGAGAGATTTGACGCTGCCGTTTTCGGTCACATCGAAACCCATAAGCCGCTGGTGGACAGGATTAGCCATGATCTGGATATCGATCTGATCCTGCCACTATGGAAACAAAACTCAGAGAAAATCGTAAATGAGATCATTGATGCCGGATTTGAGGTAATTTTGGTCAGCGTGAGAGACGGCTTTTTGGGAAAGGAGTGGCTGGGCCGCAGGATTGATGACAAATTTATAGCTGATTTGAGAAAGGCCAATAGCACTGTCGATCCCTGCGGCGAGAACGGAGAGTTTCATACCCTCGTCCTGGACGGCCCCATCTTCAAAAAGAAGATAGTAATAACCGGAAGCGATCCGGTATATCGAGAAGGTTACTGGTTCCTGAAAATCTCTGAGTTTTCATTGCAGGAAAAATAATGGCCTATCTGTGGTGAAAACGTCGTTAGAGGCTGGTTATAGCCAAATGGTTACAAACTCTCAAACCTGCCAGATCTCTCTTTGCATATTGGTGAGGCTCACGGCTCCACTCGATGTGGTCAGGAAGGTGTCTTCAATCCCCAGCACGCCCTTGTCAGGATAGATTATTTTGGGCTCGAGGGCAATGGTCATGCTGCTCTGCACCACATGATCCAGGGGGCCGATCACCGGGTACTCGTCCAGCTCTAATCCTACGCCGTGGCCTACAAAACCGCATTTATTGCCATTGGTCCCGCCCAAATAGTCCAGGTAGCCCAGCCTTGTTCCCTCCGCCTCGGACAGCTCGAACAATTCCCTGCCCGTCCGGCCTGCGACTAACTTTGCGGCCACGGCCTCCTCGATCTGACAGGCGGCTTGATAGGCGTCTTCCAGCCTCGCCTCCAGCTTGCCCAGGGAGAATATGCGGGTGGCGTCGGCAATGTAGCCGTTGTAGATGCCCACACAGTCCACGAATACCGGCTCGTTTCTCTTTATCTTGGCAAAGCCTGCCCCCTGGGGAAAGATCAGAGAGGTGCCCCGGCCACCGCTGGGCGAGGCCAGGAAGCTGGGAAAAGCCGCCTCCGCTCCGCACATGACATGGCCTAAGGGGACAATGCTGTTAAACCTGCGAAAACGCAGTGACCCCTGATGGCCCAGGGAGCGCATCACCGACTCGATCCGGCAGATCAGGTCCACCTCTTTCATGCCTTCTTCCAGAAGGTCAGGAACAGAGGAAAAGCCGGCCTCCAAAATCCGGGCCGCCTCTTTTATCAGGCTTACCTCAAATTCGGACTTCACAGAGCGGATGTGCTTGATCTTTTCGGCAACATCGACAAATTTAGCGTCTTCCAAGGCCCTGTCCACTTTGAAGTAGAAGCTGCAGGGAAGCACATCCATCTCCAGGCCGACCCTGGCCTTGGCAGGAATGCCCAGGTCAGACTTCAAATTTCTCATGTTCTTGAGCGGCCGCACTTCCAGGGGCGACTCCTGCACTGCTCTCTCCAGGCTTCTCTTCATCATAACCACGGGCTCGCCGTCTCTGGGGATGTAGACCAGCCCGTCCTGAGCGGTGCCGGAAAAGTAGCACACGTCTACGGCATGAAACAACAGCGCACCGTCCATCTCGCCCATCTGGGACTGCAACGTCTTTATACGGCTATCGATCTCGGACTTAGGGGAAAGAACATACTCCATTTAATCTGACCTCTGCATTTCCTTCATTCTTGGGTTAGAACAGCATTTCCAGATGCGATCCTCCTTTATTTAGCTAACCAATGTCATCAGCACGGATAAAGCCAAATACAAAGAAGGTTGAAACCCTATTGAATGAAGCGCCTAATTGCCTGTGTCTCAGGCCGGGTCCAGATGGTAGGCTATCGAAAGAGAGTCACACAGACAGCGAAAGCCTTTGGCCTGAAAGGAATTGTCGAGAACCTGGAGGATGGCAGAGTAAGGATCATCGTTGAAGGCGAAGATGAGAAGCTAAAATGGTTTGAAAGCGCCATCGATATAAAGAACACACTTATCCTGGTCTCCTCCATTGAGAAATCATACTATCCAGCAGGTGGCGAGTTTAGCAGGTTTGGTAAGGTTGTTGATGAGGATGAGACCGATGCCAGGCTGGATAAGGGCGTTGAGGTAATGAACAAGATGCTCGTCGCCATTAACGATGTCAATCAGAATCTTGTAAAAATGAACTCGAATCTTGGCGGTAAGATCGATGTTCTTGGTGAAAAGATTGACACGATCGGGGGCAAGATCGATGTCCTTGGCGAAAAGATTGACATGGTCGGGGACAAGATCGATGTTCTTGGCGAAAAGATCGACACGGTCGGGGATAAGATCGATGTTCTTGGCGAAAAGATCGACACGGTCGGGGACAAGATCGATGTTCTTGGTGAAAAGATTGACGTGACCGGCGATAAGATAGATTCAATTGGGGGCAAGATCGACCGCATTGATGGCAAGA
>JAABPZ010000119.1 GCA_011391755.1 Methanothrix sp.
GACCGCATCAGTTCCATCGAGCTGAGAGATCTGCTTTTGTCGCTGGTAGCTCTGGTTGTTGCCTTTTGTGTGCTGATGAACGGGAAGAAAATTCCCGATTTGGAGACGATCCTCATCATCACAGTGGGCGTAGGTACCGGCTTTTTGCTGCACGAGATGGCACATAAGTTCGTAGCACTGCACTTTGGTTACTTTGCAGAGTACAGAGCCAACCGGATGGGACTTATTATCGCCGTGGCCGCGTCCTTCGCAGGATTCATCTTTGCCGCACCGGGAGCAGTTATGATAAGCAAGCCCACTGCTACGCAGGAATTCTATATGCAGGATTCCTTCGGCCAGGAGGAGCTGAAGAGAGAACTAAAAAAGGAGACTCTCTGGATATCCCTGGCCGGGCCCATGACCAACATTGTCTTAACTGCATTCTTCTTTCTCGCACTATTGTTCGCGCCATCGAGCAGCACTCTCGCTATGGCGGCCAACTTCGCCTTATTTATCAACCTCACCTTAGCGGCCTTCAACTTGCTTCCCTTCGGCCCCCTGGACGGCAAGAAGATCTTTGACAGCAACCGCACCGTGTGGCTGCTGGTGGGCTTACCTACAATTCTGCTGGCGTTGCCGGTCTACTTTGGCATGATATGATCCTTGAGGAGCAACTATATTTATTTCCTGAACAGCAAAGGAATGCAAGGGATGTGAAAGACAGATGTCTAAAGAAGAAACCATGGAAGAGATAGCAGAGACGCTTGCCTCCATCAACGACAGCCTGGAAGGAATCAATGCAGAGCTTGAGGATATCTGCATGTCGAGCAAGATGCTGATATTTTTCAAGATGATTGAACTGCGGCCAGAGATGAAGGAGAAGCTCGGGCCTTTGATCGATGACCTGGCTGAATCTATGGATTTGGGTATGGGTGAAGAACCAGAGAAGGAATGAATGCCAAAGGCGGTGCTTTCAGGAAAGTCCGCCTTTTATAAAAATTTTTCAAATATTTTTGCGGTCAGGTACCAAGCAGAAGAGCAGCTAGCAGCCGCATCCGCCTCCGCCCGCCGTCGAGGTTGTGCTGCCCCTCGACCCGGAGATGGGATACATGATATTAGTGTATCCGGCCAGGTTCTTGTCTGTCCGATCTTGGGCATAACCGGATAGATCGAGAATCTTTTTGCCGGAAGACTGGGAAGTGCTGGCGCCGGTCACCACAATTGAGGGGCTGACCAGAGAAGAATTTTCCATTGAGGTGCCATTAATCGAGCTGTTGTTCAATGAAGAGTTGTTTGTTGGTACCGAAATGGCCTGAGAGCCACTATAGGCCTGTACGGCTTTTCCGCTGGAGACAGAGGAAGCCGCCAGATTCAGATCACCCATATACACCATCTCTCCGCCCGATGACCACTGGGCTGAGGCATTGAAGGCCAGGGCAATGAACATGACACCCAGAGCTAAGGCCGCATATTTTGCAGATAACATAAGTATCGATCCCCATAGATAAAATATATTTTGATTCTAAAGATGCTCTTAAAAAATAAAGGATATGTGCCCGCAGGGAGCACATAATCTACGGCTTTAGTTCTTGGGTGGCCAGAAATCCTTCATCCAGCCGATGATGCGTCCGGAGTCTTCTGGGCCGACCATGATCTTGGTCTTGCCTGCGAAGAGGTCCTCCAGCTCGCCGGAGAACTTGGCAGCCATTCCGGGCAGAACCATGGCAGGATACTTCTGGTCCTCCCACTTGAAGGCAGCCTCGTTGAAGGAATCCAGGATCTTGGTCGGGCTTAGCTGGCCGCCGGCCACAGACGCCTGCACGCCAATTCCATCGGTATTGATGGCGATGATGTAGGCATCGATGCCGTTGGAGGCGATATCTGACTCTACTGTGTAGTAGGTCAGGGCAAAGTTGGTGGTCAAGAAGACCGGGGACTCAGGCCCTGGCTTGCCAACCTTGTAGATGCCGGGCTTGACCTGCACGGGCGTTCTCGGGTCGGTGTAGATGTTGAAGCGCAGATGCATATCCGGCATCATGCTGTGAGCCTCAAGCGAGTGCTTGATCATGATGGCTCCGCCGCGGATGACGAAGGCAGCGGTGAGCACAGATTCCCAGTAGGAAGCTCGAACTGGATCTTCCGTGGTCAGCCAGGCGTTGATGGGCAGCACCATGACTGGATAAGCGATATCCCTCTGAGCCTCTTCAACAGCCGCTCTGCGGAGGTTGATGAAGTTTAACAGGGTCTGCTGCAGCAATTTGCCGTTTGGTGCCGTGCCTGGGTCTAAGATGAGATCGGTGAGGCCCATGCCGGCAAAGGTGACGGCCATGGACTTCAAGCCATCCAGATCGAAGGGCACGCTGAGGGTCACAGGCACCTTATAGTCAAAGGCGAGCTGGGCGACCTCCTTCCAGTTGTCCTTGTTGGCGGCGTAGATGAGTGGTTTGGCTTTGGCGGCGACCTCAAGTCCGGCCTTAAGAACGGCAGGATTAAAGGAGCAGAGGATGAGCGGGAAGTCCGAATTGGCCATGACCGTCTTGACACAGGCGGCGAACTTGGCCGGGTCATCACTTACGGAACGTACCGCAATCATCTCTACGTTTTGCCACTTGCCGATGTAGAACTTGCGCCAGGTAGAGATCTTCTTGACGCGCTCTACTAGCTTTGCCTCATCCATGTTGTCGGCTACATCGTAGGCAAATGGCGGCTTGTTGAAGAAGGTCATCTGGTGGCGGAACATGACGTCCTCGCCGCCGACCTTGACCTGCTTTTCTCCGACGCCAATGTATACCATCTTAAGCTCAGGAGCGACGATGCTCCTCAGAGTCTCAAGCTTCTTGGCGTACTTCTTCTCATCTACCAGTGGAGTGCACTCCTCTACCTTCCTGGTCCTGGAGATCAGGCCAGCGGCATAGGCCATGCAGGTCTCCTCTCCGCACTTCTTACAGTTGGTCTGTGGAAGCTGCTTGTAAAGGTTAAGCGGGCTAGTTTCCTTCATTGTCTCTCACACCCCCATCTTGAGCCAGGCGGCAGTATCGGGCGTCTTAGCCTCAATTCTTCCCATCAGGGACTGAGTGATCTCATGCACATAGGCAACAGCCGTGGGGTGCATCATCATGAAGATGTCCACACCGGCCATAGCCAGAGAGTATCCGGTCAGAATCTCCCAGATTGGGCCTCTTAGCATGCGGTCTCCCCAGTCGGAGTCGTCCTTGTTGGGTGAGCGAACCATCCAGGACTCTCTGACACCCCAGGCGTTGGTGGTGCCGGAGGACATGGGGAAGGTCAGCTCTTCGTCGCCCTTCAGAGCGCCGAGGCGAATTCTCTCCATGTTGGAGTAGGCGAAGTCCAGGCCGTAAGCGAGCGCGGCTGTGGTTGGGTCCATGACTATGGACTCGCGGGGAACGCCGGCGACCTTCATGAGCTTCCGATTCAGCTCCTTCTGAGAGTTGATCTCAAGCTGTGTCCAGGCCAGGCACACATGTCCGTTGTCCACGCAGGCCTTGCCTATCTTCTCCCAATCCATGTTCAGGTTGGCAGAAGCGATGAGAACGCGCTCGCCCTGGGCTACCTCTGCTGCCTTGGAGAGCACAATGGGGTCCTTGGTGGGGTTGCCGGATCCGCCGATACAGATTGGCACATCCACAGCTTGAAGAACCTCTTCCACCGTCTTGACTGCCTCTTGTGCTGAGGTGTCCTTGAGGAGCGGATCAGTGCTGATCAGGTGAACGGTGACCATGTCGGCGCCGAACTTCTTGACGGCCTTCTTGGCCCACTCGCCGGGACTGTTGATGACGTCCTCATAATGCATCTTGACGGCCTTGGCCATGCCGATGGGCATGTCGAAGACGTCCATGGTGATCTTGGGGGCATGAGGCATGGCTGCATCCGGGAAGAAAGGCATAGCCTTCTCGCCGCCCAGCTTGACCACATGACCACGGCTTCCGCCGTTTGCTTTGGTAGCGCCCAGTGTGACCTCCTGGATGGTGTTCCTCCAGGTCTTGTCTACGCCCACGGCAAACTTGGCGCTCGCCAAGGTTGATGCCACCCTAAAGGCCGGCACAGCCGCAGCGGCAGCCGCCAGATCCTTAGGAGCCGGAGAAATTGCCTGCGCGATAGCTACCGGCTGGAGCAGATTCTCTACGGGATAGCCTACCGCCTTGGCGAAGTTCATAAGCTGCATGGCGATCTTGGCCGCCTCTTGCCCGAAATAGTATGCGAACAGGGGGCCTACGCCGCCAGCACCTGCATCTATTTCTATCTCTACATCACCCTCGATCTTTAATCCCTCGAGGGATTGAACATTCATTTCTGCTAATGTCTTATTAAGGTCAGATAAAGAGATCTTCTCTGCCATTCAAATCACCCTCACAGGCCCAGTTTCCCGACGATCTGCGTCATTTCTTGTACTGCAGGCGATTCATCGGGAAGGCCCATCAATGGATCTCCCACTAAATCGAATTTGGCTAAGCTTTCATCATAGGGGATAGTGCCGATAACCAGCAGGCCGATGCCTTTCGCATTCTCAAGAACCTTATCCTTGCTTACCGCGGTGACCTTGTTGACGATCACATAGAGATTCTTGTACTGTAGCTCGATCTCGCGGGCAGTGTCACGAATGCGCTCGCCCGTGGTAAGCCCTCTTCTGGACTCATCCGTCACCACGATTAGATCGTCAAGGTCGGGAATGGTCTTTCTGCTGAAATGCTCCAGGCCCGCCGGCGTGTCGATAATGATCAGATCGTAGTTGGCCGTGGTCTTATCCATAACGGCGCGCAGAAGATTGTTGACAAAACAGTAACATCCGGACCCTTCCGGCTTGCCCATGACAAGAAGATCGTAGCCATCCTCCTCCAGAAGGATCTCGAAAAGCTTGGCCTCAAGAAGCGCCTGCTTGTCAGTATCCGGTGAAGCTGTGAATCGGGACTGCTGCACGAACTCCCTCATGTCTCCGATGGTCTTTCCCGCCTCTGCGCCCAGCGCATCAGCCAGGTTGGCATCGGGATCCGCATCGATTGCAAGTATTCGGTATTTTTTTCCGGAATTCTTTACAAGATATCTAATAAGCATCGCGGTCACAGCTGTCTTGCCGGTGCCGCCTTTGCCGGTTACCGCTATTACTTTCCCCAAGGTCTAGCCTTCCTTATTTTTTCGGTTTTATGACAACTTCCGCTACATGGATGGAAGCGCCTCTAAGCTCAATGATCATTCCACCCGATGATGCTGCTGGCATCGCGAAAGCCGGAGCTGCTGCTGCGCCTGCTGCTGCCGCAGGTGCGGCCGCGGCTGGAGCTGCTTCTTTTTTCTTAAGCTTAAGCTGCATAATATCTCCCTCACTTTATACTTATACGATAGCACTCGCCTCGCAAAATCTGCCTCTCCCAAAAAAGGAGATAGGCAGACTCTACTTAGCGAGTACTACCTTGTCTATGG
>JAABPZ010000120.1 GCA_011391755.1 Methanothrix sp.
ACTTGATTTTATTGGCTGTATGCATTTGAAAAGCAATTTCAGCTACATAGTTGCAAGCAGCATTGAACTGATGCATAGTCTCATGGAGAGCCTTCGCTTGCTCTGGTTCAACTACAACTTTGACTTTGAGAGTTTGCATCATGATAGTATAGACGTATATGATCAATGTCATAAATACTTAACGTCCGGCAGTGTCCAATTCCTCCTACGAATAAATTCGTGGGCCTCCTTGGACGAACGATCGTGAGTTTCTCTGGGTGGAGTTGGAGAGGGTAGGCAAGATAAGATATACGACGAGACTTGGATACATATATATTGGCATGTGTCCATATTAGGCACTCAAATGGCAATCCTAATTGGAATGATGTTGACGGCAGTTGGAGTTGCTCTGCTAAGTAAGGTGCTGAAGGAAAGCATCTGGCCACTGACGAACTCAATGAAATGGGACCGTGAATCCAAGGATCGGATCATTGAAATCGATGAGTACGAAATCATAGATGAAGTTTCGAGTCGAGCATCTGATGGCTACAGAGTGGAGATCCACGATTAGTACAAGTACATGAATCCATAAAGCATTTTGAACCCTAGTCCTAGCCAATAAATACCACAATCGTGTATGGAGATAGGTTGGGACGGCGGGGAAACCGGTGTGGGGGCGAGCGGCGTTTCTTACCCGACCTTCCTGCAACTCCTTTAATTTTTATATTAATACCTCACGGGGGCAGCGGATCGGAGCAGTCATTGACCCCAGGCGGGCAAACGCACCTTCCTTTATCGCATACAGTCCGTCCCAGCCCATTGCATTATTAGTAGTATACAAACGGTAGCCAGCCGTTTTTTATATCACATCACCATTTTTATAAGCCGATATATCTTGCGCCGCAAAATTTCCGAATATTGAATCGAATTTCGGAAGGATTAAATTCATATGGTTGCGGCAAGATTTATATGCGTATAGCATTTAATTAACGATTGTGATGTGGGAAGAATGATACCATATTTGAGGGCCAAATGCAAATGAAGTCGCCATGTGAGCAGATCGTATGGGATGTGCTGCCCAGCATCCGGGCGGCTACCGCCGAAGAGCTGGTCAAGAGGGGAATTTCCCAAAAAGAGGTCTCCAAGATGCTGGGCATCACGCCGCCGGCTGTGTCCCAGTACGTCTCCAAGAAGAGAGGCTACAATATCGAATTCAGGGAGGACATCCGCCAGTCCATAGAAAAGCTCGCCGACGACCTGATCGAGGAAAGAGTAAAAGGCAATGAACTCGTGCCGAGGATCTGCCAGATCTGCCGAATGCTGCAGGACGACGAGGCGGCTTGCATTTCCACCAAGTGCAAGGGACTTTGAATGAATCGGGCAGATAAGCTGGAAGACCTTAAAAAGAGGATTGCAGAGAAGGGAACGCTCCTGGTGGCCTACTCCGGAGGCGTGGACAGCAGCCTTCTAGCTAAGGTAGCGCACGACGTTCTTTGCGACCGGGCCCTGGTCGTGATACTGGACAGCAGAGCCATGCCCAGAGGTGAGCTTGAGAATGCAAAAGGGCTGGCAGCATCCCTGGGGCTTAATTATCGGGTAGCAGAATTCTCCATTCTGAGGGATGAGCAGTTTTTGCATAATCCGGTCACACGCTGCTACATCTGCAAGAAAAAGTCGGCTGCGGTTTTAAAAAGCATCGCGGCGGAAGAAGGCATAAGCTGCATCGCCGATGGGGTCAACCTCTCCGATTACGGGGACTATCGGCCTGGAATTGCCGCCTGCGATGAAGAAGGAATCTGGCATCCTTTTCTAGATGCGGCCATAACCAAAGCGGATATTCGCGCTATGGCCCAAGGCCTGGGCCTGCCCATCTGGAACAAGCCTTCCTCGGCTTGCCTTGCCTCCCGAATACCTTATAGCGAGTCGATCACACCGGAGAACTTGCGAATGGTGGAAGAGGCGGAGGAATACCTGAAAAGCCTGGGCTTTTTGCAGCTTCGGGTGCGCGCCCACGGGCGAGCGGCCCGAATTGAACTTTTAAAGCAGGATATGGCCCGGGCGATGGATTGCCGCGATGAGGTGGCCAAGACGCTCAAGACAATCGGATTTGACTATGTCGCCCTGGATCTGGAGGGCTTTCGCAGCGGAAGCATGAACGAGGTTTTGTGATATGGACGTTCAGGAAATAAGAAAGGATTTTCCCATCACCAAGGATGTCATCTATCTGGATAGCGCCTCCACCAGCCTGACTCCGGAACCTGTTTTGCAGGCGGTCCTGGATTACTACCACAGCTATAAGGCCAACGTGGGCCGGGGCGTTTACCGCAGGGCTCAGCTTGCCGATCAGCGCTACCGGGACGCGCACCGCAAGACGGCCGAGTTCGTAGGCGGGGCGGGGCCGC
>JAABPZ010000347.1 GCA_011391755.1 Methanothrix sp.
ACCCTTCTGGAGCACCACTCCAATCTTTTGCCCTGGATGAGGCTAAAAGAGAAAGGCGTGGAGCTAGAGGTCATCAAGCCGGACAAAACGGGATTGATTGATCCGGCAGACTATGAAAAGGCCATAACCAAAGGCACCCGTCTGGTGGCAGTAAGCCAGCTCTCCAATGCTCTGGGGACGGTCCTTCCCGTAAAGGAGATCAGCAAAATCTGCCGGGAGCGGGGCGCAGCTCTCTTGGTGGATGCTGCCCAGTCCGTGCCCCACATGCCCGTAGACGTAAAAGATATCGATTGCGATTTTCTCTGCTTTTCCGGGCACAAGATGCTTGCGCCCATGGGAAGCGGCGTTCTCTGGATCAAGAAGGACTGTGAGATCGAACCGCTCCTGGTGGGTGGAGGCATGGTGCAGGACGTCGGCAACGACTGGTATGAGATCAAGAAGGGCTATGAAGGCTATGAAGCCGGCACGCCCGACATCTCGGCAGGCATTGGACTAGGCGCCGGCGTGGACTACCTCACACGGGTGGGCATCGAGGAAATCCACCATCACGAGCAAAGGCTGACGGAAAAGTTGCTGGAAGGCCTGCAAGAGATAAAAGGGGTATCGATCTATGGTCCGGACCCCGGCTCAAGCCGACGGGCACGAGGCGGCGTGGTCTCCTTTACGGTTGAAGGCCTCTTGCCTCACGAGGTGGCTCTCATGTTCGACCAGGCATCGAACATATCCGTTCGCTCCGGCCATCACTGCTGCATTCCCTTAATGAAGCATCTCGGGCTGAAATACGGCACCGTGCGCGCCTCACTTTATCTTTATAACACGAAGGATGAGATTGAAAAGCTCCTGGCGACGCTGGAGCAGATTGCCAGGATGGCTTAGCAATGATCAAAGAATGCAAGTGTCTGCGGCTGGACGGCGCCAGTGCCGAGGAAGCGACCTGTCAGGTGGTGGAAGAGGTGCCTCTCTCCATCTTCATCAACGGCCGGCATTTCGTAACCGCCATGATCAGCCCCCAGATGAGAGAGGAGTTTGTCACCGGTCACCTCTTTGCCGAGAGGATAATTTCCGGACCGCAGGAGATCGAGTCTCTGGAGATCGAGGGCAATGTGGCTCGCGTTCTAGTCGCAAATCCCATGCGGGCCATCGTCCCCCGGCGGCCCATTGTGAGCGGCTGCGGCGGAATTGCCTCTTTTCTGGATGAGTCCAAGCTTGCCGAGATTAAGTCGGATCTGAGAATCGGGAGAATGCGGGCCCAGGAGGCCATGGGGGCCATCTCGCTCTCTGAGACGCACATCGCCACCGGGGGAGTGCATTCTGTAGGCCTCTTCGGTGAAAAGGGGCCGATCTGCATCATCGAGGACATCGGTCGGCACAATGCTCTGGATAAGGTCATCGGCTGCGCGTTCTTGCAGAAGCAAGATTTCGATTTTCACCAAACCTTTGTAGCCTGCACAGGCCGGGTATCCTCGGACATGGCCCTCAAGTGCTCAGTGGCCGGCATTCCTGCAATTGTTTCGCGAGGGGCCACTACCAGCCTGGCCGTCTCCATTGCCGAGAGGACGGGCTTGTGCATCATCGGTTTTCTGCGAGGAAAGAGGCTTTCTGTTTACACCTGTCGGGAGAGATTGGCAATTGACTGAAGGCGTCCGTTGTGAGGATCGATACAAACGGTTTGGCTTTTCTCTAGTTCCAGTGGCTAAACTTGGGTTACTCTGGACTCTCCGATTTTATAGCGTTCTCTGTGCGTTCTCTGTGAACTCTGTGTCTCTGTGGTGGAAACGTCGTCAGCCTCTGGTTATAACCAAATGGTTACGGACTACCACCTCGGAGACAAAGAGCGTAAGGAGGACTCACAGAGGGCTCGATTATTCCATTACCAACTCGAAAAGGTTTTTCTTGCGGGTGTCTGCATGATCTGCACCAAATGCAGCGAGAGGGCCATTGTCTCCCAGCGCTACTCCGGGCAGCACCTCTGCCAGGACCACTTCATCCAGGACTTTGAGAGAAGAGTAGCGGAGACGGTGCAGAGAAACGAGATGGTCAAGCAGGGCGAACGCATCGCTGTGGCCGTGAGCGGGGGCAAGGACAGCACCGCTCTGCTCTTTTGCCTGGGGCGGATTTTAGCGAAAAGGGATGTAGAGCTTGTGGCCGTCACCGTGGATGAGGGCATCGCCGGCTACAGGGACGACACCATCAAGGCGGCAAAAGCCATTGCAGAGCAGCTCGGAATCGAGCAGCATATCGTCTCCTTCCGGGAGGAGTACGGCTACGACCTGGACGAAATGGTGCCGGGAAAAAAGGTCGCGCCCTGCACCTATTGCGGTGTCTTTCGCAAGAACGCCCTCAACCGGGCTGCCAAACGCCTGGGAGCCGATAAAGTCGCCACCGGCCACAACCTTGACGATGAAGCGCAGACCATTATGATGAACTATCTTAAGGGCGATTTTGAGAGGCTGATGCGTTTTCGGCCCTGGCGAGCCCAGAAGGGCCTGGTGCCCCGCATCAAGCCCCTGCGAGAGATGCCGGAAAAGGAGATTGCCCTCTACTGCATGGTAAACGAAGTCTTCACAGAGTCGCGGGAGTGCCCCTATGCCCAGCTTTCCCTGCGGGCGGATGTGAGGGACATGATGAACTGCCTGGAGAGAGAGTTTCCCGGCACGAAGCATTCCACTGTGCGGGGATTTGAGAAGATCGTGGCGAAGGGGCAGAGCGGCTATGCCCAGATGGAGCTGGCCGCCTGCAAAGAGTGCGGCGAGCCCTGCGTCAAGGAGCTGTGCAAGGCCTGCGAGCTGCTGGGAAGCCTAATTTATAGTAGGTAGTAGGATTTATATCGCTAGATGGGACTATTAATTGTAGTAGTGCTGTAAGACCCCCCTGAAAAGGATGATGCCACCCATTGGTGGGCGTGACGAAGTCTTGTGGCTATTTTATGCTG
>JAABPZ010000121.1 GCA_011391755.1 Methanothrix sp.
GGCAAAACCTGATAATCAGCCCATTTTGATCGGCACCTGGATCTCCGTCAACAGCTCTTCCGGGGCTGTCTTGCAGGGGTCGCTCAGATAAAGCTCTCTTCCAGGCCCGGCAAACTCCATCGCATTTTTCATCATATACTCGTAGAGATCCTTGTATGTCAGGTGAAGGGTCTCATAGCTTCCTTTATGCACAACTGCTAAGACCCGGACAGGAGGAAGGTTCTTGACTTCCATACCCTCATCCACTTCGATCCTTCCGGTTATGGGTATAGCCACCTCGATATCGGCATCCTTCTCTTTATATTCCTGATCATGGTAAATTGCCATGACGGGTCCGCTCATCTTCACGAGATTTTTTTGGTTATCTGGCCGGAAAAGCGTTTCGCAGAGCTCTCCGATCAGGCGACCGATGGTCTCACCATAGCTTCCTCTGTCCCTCTTGCTTACCACCCGTAGAGCGGGCACATCTTTGATAACCGGCTCGCTTAAAGCCATCTTTATCAGCTCCCTATCGCTTTGTTTGAGCAGGACCTCGATCCTTTGCAGCCTGTTGATCTCGCCTCTTGTCCGGCGGAGATGCATCTCTATCAGGGCCTGCACGACGTTCATGTCACCTTTTGCCTCGGCATCGATGTATCTGGCCACCTCTTCCAGGGATAAGCCCAAAGAGCATAATGTCTTAATCCTAACTCCGCGCTCCATCTGGTCCGCAGTGTAGTAACGGTAGCCATTTAATGTGTCTTTAGCTGCCGGTACCAGCAGCCCCAATTGGTCATAGTAGCGCAGGGCCTTGGGGGTGATCCTCGTGATAATCGAGAACCTGGTGATTGGAATCTGATCGATGGTCATGGCTCAGGTCCAAGGAGATTCTTCCTTATTTTTAAGGGCATGCAGTCTCCCACGGGGGAAGGTCTGCAAATTTCCAATGGACCTCGTTTTTCCTGATGAAGATGAAGCTTATCCAGAAGGGTCCTATCAAGAAAGACACCATCAAAAATGACGATCATGTCTTCACCACAGTACAATATACACCATATCCCCTTCCTTCTTGCCCTTGAGAAGCTGGCAGTGGCGTAGGATGGCGAACTGGTTCTCCAGTTCCGGGGCGGGCAGTTGGAATTTCTCCATCAGCTCCACCTTGGTGGCCTTGCCTTTCTCCTGGATGTACTCGTAGATCTCCTTTTGCAGATTTGTGAGGCCATCCGTTCCTTCCAAACCGTGGCTCGTTCGGAATATCTTCTTTGATCTCTCTCCCCAGGGATCGCAGACCCGAATTCGGTGGCCGACATCGATGTAGCAATCTTCGCAGAGCGTCTTGCCTTCTGTGGCAAAGACCTCTTCCTCTGCGATCTTCTTGCCGCAATTCTGGCATTTTATGCCCTCTATCATCGCCAATCTACCTCTTATCGTACAACCAACTTTTTTTTATTCGTCATCCAGCAGGGCAGCGGCTGCGTTGAACCCAGAGCCCATGCGCACAAGCCCGGCGACTGCCGCCGCCTCCAGCATCTCTTCCCGGCTGGCTCCTAGCTTTCGGGCGGCTTCCTTATGCCTCAGGATGCAGCGCTCACATCTCACCGCTACAGAGCAGGCCAGGGCGATTAGGGCCTTGTCTTTTGCGGAGAGTGCGCTCTCTTTCAGAATCAAAAATACCAGCCTATTGAAGGTAGAGTCCACTTCTTCGCCGAGGGCTTGTGAGAACTCTTCAGTCGTTGATTTTTGTCCTGCCATATCATTTACCTCGAATCTTCAAACATCCTCAAGATGAATAACCGACAGCTCTGCAATTCTCGTGTGCGGTCTTGCGGGCCAATCTTCGTAGTTGCTGAATGTATGCCTGATTACATAGTAGAACAAAGGTGTATATGAACTGCGAGCAAGAGGCTTAGATCTTGATTGGAGTTGCTGATCATTTTTTGAAGGGGCAATTAAAATTATCAATCTAAAGAATATTAATGAAAAAGTTCTAATAGAAAGAAGCTACTACGAGAAAATTATGAGGGCATGCTTAATATTAATACTCATCCCAATTCTGGTCCTGGGGTTCGCCAATGCCTCCAAGATAACCGTGGGGCCGAAGGATGCCGATTATTCGCATATTCAGCAGGCAATAGACAATTCCAGCCAGGGGGATATCATTGAGGTGCAAAGTGGAGTTTATCGCGAGAACGTTCATGTCCATAAGACTCTTACTTTGCAGGGCATTAACAGCGGCAACGGGAGTCCAGTTGTGGATGCCGGAGGATCGGGAAGCGTCATCAGCATAACGGCCAACGGCACGATTGTTGAGGGCATTAATATAACGGGCTCGGGCGGTTGCGGATGCGGAAACGCCGGAATAAAGGTTGAATCCAGCAATAATATTGTGCAAGGTAATACAATTTATAAGAATAAGTATGGAATTTATATCCAGTCAGGCAATGAAAATAATACATTTCTGTCCAACGACCTATTGGAGAATGAAATAGCTGTAAGCGACAGCGGAATCAATAATCGATGGAATGGGAGCGCACAGGCAGTAGGATTGCAGGGCCTCCTGGAGCTGATAGGCGGCCCGCGGGTTATAGGGAACCATTACAGCGATTACGATGAGGCGTCGGAGGGCTGCAATGACACCAACCTGGATAAAATCTGCGACAAGCCTAGGAAGATAGGAAGCGGTCCCGGCATGGATAATTATCCATCCATTTCCTCCACGAATTGATGCCAGCAGGAGGATAGAGATGAACTTCACCATTGCCCCGGTCTCGAAAGAGGATGGAAATGCAGTAATCGATATATTCAACCACTACGTGCAAAGCAGCTTCGCCGCTTATCCGGAAGATCTGGTGCCTTACCAGTTCTTTTCGTTTTTCCTAAACATGGCCGAAGGCTATCCTTTCCTAGTGGCCAGGGACGACGAGGGAATGGTGCTGGGCTTTGCCTTGCTTCGTGCGCATAGTCGCGTGCCCGTCTTTTCCCGGACGGCAGAGATTACCTGCTTCATCGCTGCGGAGCATACGGGAAGGGGGATGGGAAAGGCATTGCAGGACCGCCTCCTGGCACAGGCCAGGGAAAAAGGCATCACATCCATACTGGCTGGCATCTCCTCCCTCAACTCGGCAAGCATTGCCTTTCACAAAAAGCGTGGCTTTCAGGAGTGTGGACGCTTCCAGAAGATCGGACGAAAATGGGGCCAGGACTTCGATGTGGTCTGGATGCAGAAGATGATCTGAATAGAAATGCTCGATTTAGCTGATAGCAGAATAGGCAAGTGGCCTTCTGTTCGTGCTTCCCTCGTGTTTTCCGGCATGACCGCGCCTGATGCAAAGGCAAGAAATGGCAGCTTCTGCCGGGAGCTTTGCCGCCTCTTCGACCGACTACAGGAAGGCTTCGATCGCCTGGGATCAGCAGAGAGGGCGAGGTGCGGCCAGGATGCAGTGGCCTTTGAGGTCTTTCTGAAAATCGATCTGGAAAAGAGGGTAATAGTGCTCGATAAGCTTTTCAAATACGTTGATCTGGATTTTCACCTCTTCACAGGGATTCTGGAGATACTGCAGCGCCATTTTCCGGATTGCGATCTGGTGGTTCCCGCTTTGCAGGGATACGAGCTGGCCAGGGAGATCCGGCGATTTCTCGGGGTGCCCGAAGTGGAATGCGTCTTACTGAAGGGTGACACAGAGGAGCGGCTGCTCCTGGGCGAAGCTTTACAGGATCTGAGCTTCGAGGCCATCCTGGAGGATACACAGAGGCACTACGAGGAGCGGGACGGCCTGGAGAAGAAGAGGCAGGAACTAGGGCGAGGCAGGGAGCTCTCCATGTACTGGCGGGGAAAGGAAGGCGAAGAGCAGGTCTTGTGGATGCAGGTGAAAATTTCGTTGTCGAGATAATTATCCCACAAGATCTCCGCTTCACATTTCAAACCCTTTTTCTCCAGAAACCTCCTTGATCAGCTCCGCTGCCATCGCCAACTGCTCCTCGCTGCCACGCAGGGCCAGCCAGACCGATCCTTCTGCGCCGCCTACTCCGCCCGCGGCCAACATCTCCGCCTCCGCTCCCGTGAGCAGCCGAATGGCATCGATCTCAGTGAAGACCTCTCCCGGAATGGGCAGCAGCCGAAAGCCGCTCTCACCGGGTGCATTGATCCGGGCGGCCAGCTCCATCAGGTCGCCAGGGACGCGCTTTTCCAGGCCCACAGGCAGGATGAGCTGCACTCTGCGGCCCACTGCCGCCTGCAAGATAGAGATCGTGGTTCCCCCACGTGGATGGCCGATGAGCACCGCCGCCTGTTTTCTGGCCAGGTCCAGGGCATTGGCACCCTTCAGGATGACATCGCCTTCTCTCAGGCCTTCGGCAACATCGAAGATGGTCTTGCCCTTCTGCCAGCCTCCTTTTACTATTACCACATCGCCGGGAAAATCGCTCTCATCCGGCAGCCTTCCCGTCTCAGTGGTCCTTCCCGGCGGCAGGACGATGCCGCGGAAAAATCTCTTTTTGGAAAACTCTTCTGCACAGCTCAGCTCTCTCAAGATCTCCTCCGCTGCGTAGCCGTTGGTGGTTCCGGCAATGATAACCAGAGTGGCAGAGGAAAGGGCTGCCTTAATGGTCGGGTGAGCCGCCAGGGCTTTGCCTATGAGGCGCTTTGCCGCGGCGACAGTCAGGACGAATTGCACCATGTCGTTAGCGAAGATTTTTTAATAGAGATAAGCCCATCGGCGAAACATGGAAAGTGATGTCCTGGCGGCTTTGCGCCAAGAGCTGCTGCAAAATATTGACGAGAAGACTCGCGAGAGCGCTCAGCGCTTCTTCAAGGAAGAGGTCAAGTTCTACGGCGTGAAGAGCGCCCTGGTCAAGAAAATCGGCACAAAATATTTCCGGGAAATAAAAGATCGAGACAAAATGGAGATCTTCTCTCTATGCGAAGATCTCCTGCAGGCAAACTTTAATGAGGAGGCCTTCATCGCTTTTGAATGGTCCTACTCTCTGCACAGTCAGTTCGTTGCTGAAGATTTTGCCGTATTTGAGAGATGGGTGGATCTGTACGTGGACAACTGGGCCAAGTGCGACACGCTTTGCAACCACACCATTGGCAGCTTCGTGGAGATGTATCCCGAATTTATCAGTAACCTGGCGGTCTGGGCACGCGCTGAGAATCGCTGGCTTCGGCGCGCCTCGGCTGTGACCCTGATTTTGCCTGCCCGGAAGGGTGCATTTTTAGAGAAGGCTTTCGAGATATCCGACATCCTCCTCACGGACAAAGACGACATGGTGCAGAAGGGCTACGGCTGGCTGCTCAAGGAAGCGAGCAAAAAGCACCAGGCGGAGGTCTTCGACTATGTGATGAAGTGGAAGGCAAAGATGCCG
>JAABPZ010000011.1 GCA_011391755.1 Methanothrix sp.
AGTCCTGCAAGAACACAGAACCTCCGCTCTGAAAAAAAGAGGCCTGCAAGCCCTGTACGGTGTAGGTTAGCGGCAGGAGCCGCGCCAGCAATTGCAGTCCCTCGGGCAGGGCAGAGACGGGATACACCACGCCGCACAGGAAGACCATGAAGAACCTGGGCAGATTGAGCAGGGTCTGGGCCTCGAAGACCTCCTTTACCGACACGCTGAAGAGGGCGCCCATGCAGGAGAAGACCATCAAAGAGGGCACTGCTATCAGAGCCAGCCCGAGAATGTCGGGGTGCAGCCCTAGATAGATAATGGATGCGGCGGCTACGATCGCCGTCATTAATAGCCCGAAGAGAAAGCCGCCCAGCACCTTTCCCAGGAGGACGGAGGTTATGCTCACCGGCGCTAAAAGCAGCCTCTCCAGCGTTCCCAGGCGCAGCTCGAAGTTGATGACCACGGCCTCAGCCGCCGTGGTGCTGAAAAGTATGGTCATGGCGATGAGGCCAGGCACCAGCCCGGCAAAGTCCCCTGGGCTGCGCAGATAAAAGGCCAGCGTCCATGCTAAAGGAAAGACCATCCCCCAGCTTATGGCCGGTGGCTTGAGGTAATACGTCTTCATATCCTTGAGAGCGATATGATAGATACCTCGCAATTGATCTTGCCACATTATTGCCGGCCCCCTTTTTTCTTGCCCCGGTCCTTTTCTGTGCCCATAACCACCGGGGAAAGGCCGGTTATCTTGAGGAAGGCGTCCTCCAGGCTGGGCCGGATGGTGCCGGCCGCCTCAATGCCGATGCCGTTATCTCTTGAGAACTGAAAAACTGCATCGAATATTTGGGGCGGATCGCCTCCTTGAATCCGGACCCGGCTCTCGTCCAAAAGTACGGCCTCTGCCCTGTCCAGTCTGCCTTGAAGATCCTTGATCAAAGCAGAGATATCTCCGGCAAAAGAAAACTCAATTATCGACTCGGTCTGCACCAGGCGCTTGAGCGCGGTCGGGGTATCAATCCTCACGATCTTGCCCCGCACCAGTATAGCAATGCGATCGCAGAGCAGGTCCGCCTCCTCCGGATAATGGGTGGTGAGAAAGATGGTCAGACCTTTCTCCTGCAATCTGGAGATGAGACTACGCAAAGACCGGGCGGCGGCTGCATCCAGGCCGGTGGTCGGCTCATCCAGGAAGAGAAGACGCGGCTCGTGTATCAGGGCGGCGGCGATGGTCAGAGCCCTCTTCATGCCCCGCGAGAAGGTGCCAAAAAGATCGTCCTTTCGTTCATAGAGGCCGAAGTCTTTGAGGAGCTGATCGACCCTTGATTTTTGCTCGCCTCGCGGTACGCCGTAGAGCCGGGCCATGAAGAGAAGGTTGCCCTGCGCGGATAGTTCGTCATAGAGATTGGAGACCTCCGGCACCACGCCCACATATCTCTTGGCCCGGGCGATCTCGGCAGGAAGATGGTATCCGAGAACGCTGGCCCGGCCTTCCTCCGGCCGGGAGAGGCCGACCAGCATGCGGATGGTGCTGGTCTTGCCTGAGCCATTGGGCCCCAGAAAGCCGAAGATCTCGCCCTCATTTACCTGGAAGCTGATATGATCCACGGCGAGATGATCGCCATAGCGCTTGGTCAGGTTCTCGGTCAGTATGGCATTTTTTTGAGGCATGTCAGATCCGCCAATTATCAGTCAGAGATCAGCTTTCAACCCATGACCCGTCTCTTGAATTCCTCGAAACCAAGGGAGTTTATGAATTCCCTCATCCTCATGCCCGGCTTTGCTCCGTCCCTGTAGACCTGCAAAATTCGCTCTATCAGAGGCATGATCTCCTCGCGAGGCACCATGTCGCAAAGGGTCCAGCCCTCATGAGGCGGCCAGCTTCCCCTACCCCCCACGAATACGATGAAGCCTTTTTCGGCTGAGTACTTGGCAGCCTCCGGGCAAACGGCCACGCACCGCCCGCACATAACGCACTTATTGTAGTCAATGACCGCCTTTCCGTCCACGATTTTGGTGGCCCCAACCTTGCATACCTCAACGCATTTGCCACAGCCGGTACACTTCTCCAAATCAATCTTCGGCCTCACCCTGCCCATCAGACCGATCTCATTGAACTGCGGCCTGGTACAGGGAAAAGGACACCCCCCGATTCCCACTTTGAGAGGACCTGGGGTCTTCTCTCCAGTGAAACGGTTGCCGATCTCCCTGGCCAGGGTGATGGTCTCAGCCGCGGCCTTGAAGCAATAAGTAGCGCCCAGACAGGAGACCACATTGCGAAAGACCATGCCTGCTGATCCGGGCCTCAGGCCCACTTCCTTTAGTTCAGCCAGGGCTTTTTCCAGATGCTCCTCGGGCACCCCCAGGATGGAGACTTCCTGGCGCATAGTAAGATGAACCTGAGAGCCATACATGGATGCGACCTCGCCCACTCGCTGCACCTGCTGGGGAGTCAGCATCCCTCCCGTGATCTGCAGCTTGATCTCGAATCTTCCATCTTTTCTCAAGAATACTGCCGGCATGTTGCCGTAAATTCTCGGCTTTAGAACCTTTTCCGCTTGCGCCATCTCGAACCTACTCCTTCTGGAAAATACACTCACCACCTCAGGCCGATGAGCGTGCTGGAATATGGGAATAAATGCAATCATAAATATAGCTAGCGCACAAAATCAAAATCATAAGAGCAAACAAGATGGGATAGAATTAAGTATATATTCGCATCAGTTACAAATACACCATAGAGATGCTGAATTCTAGACCTGCGCTGGAGAAAGTCGTCCTGGATAAAAGCGTGGACCACCGTCTTCGCTCTAGGGCAGTACGAACTTTAGGCCAAATAGAAGATCCTCGCTCCGAGGGAGTGCTGCTCAAGGTCCTGAAGGATGAGTATCCGGTCGTGAGGCTTGAGGCCGTCTCTGCTCTGGCAGAAATAGGTGGAAAGGAGGCAAGGGCTGCTCTGGTGAAAATGCTAAACAGCAAGAGCGCTCGCCTTAGAAGTGATGCAGCCAGGGCTCTGATAAAAATATCTGGGGTCCCTGATGCCAAGCAGGATAACCTTGAGCTTCTATTCGAGCTGCTCAGCTCAAAGGATGAACGCATTGAGAGTGCAATTCTGCAAATAGGAAATCCCGCCCTGTTCTTCCTATCAGGCAAGCTCAATGATGTCTGCTCAACAGACAGTCAGCATGCCGCCCAAACCCTGGCGCAGCACTTCAGAAGAACGCTCAATTTTCTCCCACCTGGACAGGAGACCTTCTCCTGGCTGGCCGGGCATAACATCACACCTCAAGCAATATCAGATCTATACCGCTTTAGCATAATCCGCAAAGGCGTTTTTATAAATCAAGTGAAAAACACCGGATTTGATAGGATTTCCAGGGTCTTATGCGGAGACAAAAAAATCCGGTTTGCTCAAAAAATGCCTTTGATAGAATATGGCAATGCATATGTAAGGAGAGTCGATCTAAACAGCCTTCTCGCGGAATATGGTGCCGGTCAACTGCAAAGAATGGGCAGGACGCTCATGGCTCCTATAGAGAAGGGCTTTCTGGCACTGAAGCTGTGCGTCAATCATGGAGATGAGAGGTGGTTATTCGTTGAGGCTCAATTGCAGGAATATTTGGGAGGAATGGCTCTCTCAAGCATGCTGCCGCGCCCCTTGCAAGGCATCCTCAGAATAGAGGGCCTGCCCTTGCATCTGCGGGAAGATTTGTTGCGAAAAGACCCGCACGCTATCGGCTACATTGCCGGCCCCGGCTATTTTACCTATCTCAACAACCCGCAACTCTCTTTGCAGGAGCTGGAGAGAGGCTTTTGCACCTGTGCCGGGGATCTGGCTCGATTGACCCGGGAAGGACTGATTCATACATCGCTGATACCGCTATTTCACAGAAAAAGAAATGGCCCGCAGGATGATACTGCTTACTGCTGGCACAGGAAGATTGCCGGAAGGCTGGAAAGATGGCAGGAGTCATGTAGATACCCAAACCTTCGCCTCTCCGGAATAGCCGATTTTGA
>JAABPZ010000012.1 GCA_011391755.1 Methanothrix sp.
GCATCTTCTCTCCATGAGCCTGGTGCTGGCAAGCTACTTCAGGTACAAAGGAGAGTTTGATCAAAAAGCGATGAAATCGATCATCAGGGACTGCTTCTACGAGTATTACTGCGCTTTGACCAAGAGGCCGTCCAGGCTCGATGAAGTCATTGACTGGGATGCTCTGGCCTTGCGAATGGTCGAAGAGATGGGATTTGACAGATGCAGCAGTGACGATGAGACGGATCCAGGCGGACCGCACCTTGGCATCCCGAGGGGACCTTTTCCAATACCGGAACTGATAAAAGCCATTCACATTATTTCCGTATTCTCAGTAATGCAGATGCAATCCGACTTGCAGGCTTGTTGGTGTCATGACAAGCGCAGAGATTGCATTCCACCAGTTCACCAGTCTCGCAATACCTCTTGAAGTTCTCAATCCAAAGCGGTTCTGACTGAGAAAGGCCTACGAACTGAACGAACCTTTCCAGCCTTTCCATGGTCTCCCGGCCCACATGGTGCTCCATCTGGCAGGCATCCCGCTCCGCCACACACCTGTCCACACCGATGATCTCCAGGAAATCAGCTATAGCTCTGTGTTTGCTCTTCAGCTCCAGGGCCAGACTCTTGCCGGAGTCGGTCAAAGTGGCTCCAGCATAGGTCTCATAATGCAGGAGGCCCTCCTTTTGCAGCTTCTTGAGCATCTCTGTGGCCGAGGAGGGTTTCACCTTCATCTCTGAGGCGATCTTTCCCGTAGAAGCACGACCCTCTCGGATCTCCAAGGCATAGATGATCTCGATGTACTCTTCAATGGTCTTCGGTCTCATTTTACTCATCCTAACAGAGCAAATCGCATGGCTCCTCCCACCAGCAAAGCCGTAGCAACCATCACAGCAATGGACTTCATAGTATCTCTTATTCCCAACTCTTTAATCATTACGGCGAATGTGGCAACGCAGGGGAAATAAAGGGAGAGAACGGTAGTGGCAATGACCAGCTGCCTCGGATCCAAGCCCAAAGGTAAAAGCATTCCCACGGCGAGGTCCTTTCTAAAAAATCCCACCAGGAGAACGGCCACAGCTTCCCCAGGAATCCCCAGCCATCCTTCCATCAGAGGTGCGAAGACGATTCCCATCCATTCGATAACGCCCGTAGCATAAAGCACATTGACCATCAGCACTCCCAGGAACAGGAAGGGTATGGCCTCCGATAGGAACCATTTGATACGCATCCAGGTCTTCTTCAGGACCATGAAGATATTTGGCCTCCTGTAGGGAGGTATCTCCAGGAATATCTCCGGGCTTACTCCCCGCACGACTTTGTTCAGAAGCAGACCTACTGCTACATATATCACGGCCAAGGTTGCAAAGACCGAGGCCACATAGCTCAGACCGTATGGTCCAAGGACGCCGAAGATCATAGCGGATTTGGCAGTGCAGGGCACGGCTAGGCCCAGGAGAGTGGCAGAGATGAAACGCTGCTTCTTGGTCTCTAATGCTCTGGTGGACAATGCTCCGGGAACATTGCAGCCAAGGCCCAGGAAAAGAGGCACGATGGCATGGCCGTGCATGCCCAGCCTATGAAATACATTGTCCGACAGAGTTGCCATTCTTGGAAGGTATCCAGAGTCTTCTAAGAGAGCGAGCGCCAAGTAGAAGCCCACTATGTAAGGAAGGACCATTCCCAAAGGGACGTAGATCCCCGTGGTAAGCACTCCCATGGACTGAATGTAGTCGATCTCACCGTCTATGAGCCCGCCTATGAGCAGGTCGTGGAGCAGTCCTGGCCCCAGCCAGTTGCTGATGCTCATGGCCAGCGGACGGTACAGCTCAAAGAGGGGTTCAAAGAGATTGGAGATCAGGCCTTCACCTATGAACCTCACCACCCAGAAGGTGGCGAAGATCACCATGAGGGCAATTGGAGTGCCGGTGAGTGGCTTGATGGTGGCTTGTGATAGCTTATCCCATGCAGTGGGATGCCTGTGAGTTACTTTCTGAATCTCCCTTGTCAAGCGGCCTATCTCCATCCACATCTCTTCTTCGCTATGCACTTTAGTCTCGGTCGGAGTGCTCGCATCTTTTAGCCGATTGACGAGTCCATTTATCCCTTCGCCAGTCAGAGCGACTGTGGTAACCACCGGCACCTGCAGGAGCCTCTCCAGGCCTTTCGTATCGATCGTTATGCCCGAGCGTTCAGCCTCATCCCACATGTTCAGTGCCACAATCATGGGCTTATTTTTTTCCAGGAGCTGCAGGGTCAGGTAGAGGTTCCTTTCCAAATTGGTGGCATCTACTACATTTATGACCAAGTCGGCCCATCCCAATACCTCAAACGCTACCTCTTCTGCTCTACTTGTCGGCTCCAATGAATAGGTTCCTGGTGCATCAATCAGTTCCACCAGTTCCCCTTGCAGGCAGGCCCTTCCTCGCGAAAAGTCCACAGTTGTTCCCGGATAGTTAGAGATGATAACATCTGCTCCTGTCAGCCGAGAAAAGACCGCGCTCTTTCCTATGTTCGGATTTCCCATCAGAACTATCCTCTTCATTCTTTCACCTCCACGAGGATCCTTTGGGCTATGCCACGTCCTATAGTTATCTCTCGTCCGTCTACCTCCACTACGAGAGGACCCGCGAAGGGATGAACTGCAACTATCTTCAAACTCTTTCCTTCCCTGATTCCCATAGCCCTCAACCTTCTCTGAAACGATGAACCGTGGTCAATAAGTCTTACTACTGTGGCCTTTGTACCTTGTTCCAGGCATGTGATGGGTGTTTCCATTTCTATCACTGTTTTGGTCATTTGAATTTTTTAGGCATACCTAAAACAATGCTTATTAATTAATTTTTCGGCTTACCTAAACCATGAATCTCCGAGTGGTGGTGGAAAATTCAGCTTGTCAGACCAACGCAAGTATGTGGTCCTAGCATGGGCTCTGCATCTTCACGTAGATGGATCTGGGATCTGACAAAAGGAAAATCCTCTGGCTGCAGGATGCTTTGGGCGAGAGATGTCGGCTTCTAGCAGTGGGTGACTCAATACAGCTTTAAAAGGAAGGTAGAAAAAATGATAGCTTTCGGACCCGTGCCCTCCCGGCGACTGATATGAAGGAGATAGCTTCGATCTTACGGGCAATGTGGAGAGCGACATTCTCTCCATTGCCGCCGTTCACCCCATGAGAGAGGCGGCAGTCATAAAAATTTTGCAGCAATCCCAGGAGAGCTGGGAGCTTGTGCAAAGGCGGATCGATCAGGGAAAGCTCATCAAGACTGAATATATGGGCAACAATTTTTATCTGAGGCGGCCTCAGAGGCAAAACTGAATAATCAGAACAGCAAAGTCACCAGCCCCAACCAGTCCAGTAATACGTGGTTCTCACGGGGCCGTAGACATTAGCAGCCCACCAAGGATCGAAGGCATTGTAGTACACGGGCGCATACCAGTTATGGTAGCCCACTGCCGGGTAATTATAATAGTATGCAGACGGGTGCCACCAGCCCGAATAGTGTACATTGGCAACTCCATGTGGAGAGAGCCATTCATGATGTGGAATAGCTACTGCTGTGCTCATGAGGCAGAGAAGGCCGCATGCTAATATCAGGATTCCGAGTTTGACCATGCTAATTTTAATTCCTCCAAAGAATGCTGCGTGTTCCCGCATAAAAAGATAATTTTCATCTAGGCTTCGCCTTAAACTCATATGAATAGATCATGCTACTGATCGTAACTTTTCAATCCTCTCTTTAACCAAGAGAAGCTCTTCTTCCAGTCTCCTGGCTACGTCCTCCAGGCGGCTCTTTTCCTCAGTTGCCGTTGTCTGGCGTGGGATCCCATACGCGGCAGGCATAAAAGCCTGCCTGGCAGCATTGTACCGCCCCATTCGTATTCCTCTGCCGCAGCAGCCAAATCCGTTCGCTCTATTCGCCCCAGAATTCATCCACCAGGGCCCGGTGCAGTCTCCCCAAGGCATTTCTATTTCACCTAATTACTAACTTATGAGATTATATACTTAAATGTTTCTATAGGGCAAATTAGAAATACAGGCTTTGCACTATGAGATAATTATGTGTCCCTGTCGAGGAAGAAGGAGGGGAAGACGCTGGATATCAGAGGTTCCAACCGTTTCATGCTTCATGCCTGAGGGCTGCCCCAGGATCGAAGCAGTATCCATAACTTTAGAGGAGCTGGAGGCGGTGCGGCTGGTGGACCTGCTTGAGCTGGACCAGGAGGAAGCGGCTTTTTACATGGGCATCTCCCGCAAAGCCTTCTGGAACGATCTGATGAATGCCAGAAAAAAGATCGCTTCCGCCCTGGTCTATGGGATGGGGCTTAGGATCGAAGGAGGCAGCTTTGCCCTACGGGGAGGAGATGGCTCGCAAGTGATGGAGGAAAAGTCCAGCCAGCATGAAATGCAGCTCATGGAAAGGGAGCTGGCACTTCTCCGATCGCGACTGGAGCGCCTTAGCTCCAAGCTTGCTGATTTAAAGGCATCGGACAATATTAGCAAAGATTAAATATATGATCTCATAAGCTCTTTTTTCGGTTGAGAAGAAAAGTGAATTACATATACAATGGTGTTTACATGAGTGCATCCCCATCAAATGATACCGGCAAAGAGAGCTGCGAGGGCCTTTGCAGTTCCTGCGCCGACAAAGGAAGCTGTGATGACCCAAGAGCCCGGCAAAAAGAGACAGTAGACCGCATGACCCGGATCAAGCACAAGATCGTGATAGGAAGCGGAAAGGGGGGCGTGGGCAAGAGCACCGTTACCGTAAATTTAGCCGCCGCACTGCAAAGCAGGGGCTTTAAAGTGGGCATCCTGGACGCAGACATCACCGGCCCCAATATCCCCAAGCTGCTGGGAATTGAGGACCAGAAAATGATGGCTGGCTCCGAGGGGCTCGAGCCGGCTGATGCCGCCGGCATCAAGGTTGTCTCCATGGCCCTGCTCCTCAAGAGCCGGGACTCGCCCGTGGTCTGGCGCGGCCCCATGAAGATGTCCGCCTTAAAGCAGTTCGTATCCGATGTCAACTGGGGCGACCTCGACTTCCTGCTGGTGGACCTGCCTCCGGGAACCAGTGACGAGCCCATCAGCGTCGCTCAGCTCATCACAGGCCTGGATGGAGCCATTATTGTCACCACTCCGCAAGAGGTGGCATTGCTGGATTCCCGCAAGGCGGTGAACATGTTCCTCATGATGGATGTGACCATGCTGGGGATAATTGAGAACATGAGCGGACTTATCTGCCCCCACTGCGGAGGACGGATCGAGGTCTTTAAAACAGGGGGCGGGGAGATCGCATCCAAAGAATTAAACGTACCGTTCCTGGGTGCCATACCTCTGGACGCGGAGATCGGAAGACTGGGCGATCAGGGCATAGCCTTCGAGAACAGAAAGACTGCTGCCGCAGTGGCCTTTGAAGGAATAGTCTCCCGTATTTTGCAGAGGCTATCAATAAGTGCCATGACCGAAAAATTTAAATAATTACTCGTATAAGCTCTTAAATGAGCCTCAATTTAGCTTGATGTTGGGGCAAGCGATACCATTAATTGAAAAGCCGGCACAAATTCACGAAAACGAGATTCACCTCCCGCGAGATGACGTGTCGGCTCACCCTCCTTTATATAAACTGAACCGGCATCACATTTTTACGGCGTTACCCAAACCCCATTCTGGTAGATCCTCATGGATGAGCTTGTTCTAACATAGTTCAGAGTTTCTGTCCAATTCTTTTGGAATGGCTCCCACTGCATCCCAGCTAATGAGATCAATCTGAAATCCGAATAATAGGGCACTGGGTTGTAAGGATATACGCCGAAAGGTCCCAGAGCTTATCTTATTCTGGATAGGCAACAACTTTCGGGAGAGCAAAGAAATAAGTTTGCCATTCCGGCCATTTTTTTGGCTATTCAATGGTCCGGGCTGCCTCGGCTTCCGGCTGGCTATCTGCCTCCTGGAATTGTTATCTGGGCTTGAGGGGCGCGGGTTCTTTTTGCCCGGTTAAGAGAAAAAGGTATATTAGAGAGAACATCACTAATATATGTGACAGGAGAAAAAACATGACTCGAATAGGTGTTGTAAGACATAGCGTACCGGACTTTGCTGCCTGGAAACAGAAGTTCGATGAGAGAATGGCCCTTAGAAAGAGCAATGGATGGTCCAGACATGAGCTTTATTACGATGAGGCCAAGAAAGAGGCTTATGTGGTTCACACGGTAAAAGATGATAAATTAGATATGGCAAAGAAGCACATGGAATATTTTAAGGCCCAGGGAAAGAGAATCGAGATGAATCCATCCGGCAATCCCGACCATTCCCTGATGCCAAAGGGCAATAAGATTGAAGAGATAGATTATTGAGCGCTTGAAAGGCTATTTCTTTCAGTCCATATTTTGTCGTCATAGTCCTATCTCTTTTTTTGCCTGCCAAAGCTGCAAGCGGATTTATACCTTGAGCAGATATAGGCCACGCAGGTTTGGCTGGCCAGGCCGGGATTATAAATGATGATCGATATCGTATCTCCGGGAACGTACACCTACGGCTCTCTGGTCCTGGGAGGGGTGCTGAGGGATAGAGGACATGACATAAAGATCACAAGCAAGCTGCAATCAAGGGGAGGGACAGTGCTTCTCAGCCTCTTCTCCACTCTGCAGCTGCTTGACCCAGAGATCAGGCAGTTCGTGGCGGCAAGGCAGAATGTCTATGTGGGCGGTCCGGTGGGGCTATGCCCGGAGATGGTCCTGGGAGAGCTGGATGCCAGGGCAGTGGTCACCGGCGAAGGCGAGGACATTATAGCCGATCTCGTAGAAAGCGGTCCGCATGGGCTGCCGGGAGTGGCTTTCCGGCAGAAGGGACGGATAGAAAAATCTCCACCGCGCCCGATCAAATCCCTGGATCATGTTCTTCCGTTTATACCAGATGACCTTTGCCGGCAAAACATACGCGGCGCTAATGTCTACATCGAAACGCACCGGGGGTGCCTGGGAAGCTGCTCCTTCTGCCAGGTGCCTCGTTTCTTCGGTCGCAGCATTAGAAGCCGTAGCATAGAAAATATTGTGGCCGAGGTCAGGGAGATGAAGCGGCGGGGCATAAGCCGGGTGGCCATAAGCGGCGGCACGGGCTCTCTCTTCGGTTATCGCAATAAGGTTAATCGAGAAGCTTTTGTGCAGATGCTGCGCTCTCTTTCTCTTATTTTAGGCAAGAGGAACCTCTCCGTGCCGGACATGAGGGTGGACCTGGTAGACGAGACCGTCCTTCAGGCTGTGCGCGACTATACCATCGGCTGGGTCTTCTTTGGACTGGAGAGCGGAAGCGATGCCATGCTCAAAGCCATGAGAAAGGGAGTCACTGTGGAGGATAATCGCAAGGCCATAGAGCTGGCCAGGAGCCTGGGTGTAAAAGTCGGGGGCAGCTTCATCGTGGGCTACCCAGGAGAGAGCAGAGAGGATTTTGAAGAGACCATGCGTTTTGCAGAAGAGGCAATGCTCGACGATATCTTCGTAAGCATTGCTGAACCCATACCCGGAACACCGCTGGCCAGTCAGATACTGCAGATGCCATCAGAGGAGCTGCCTCTCTACCAAGAGCATAGGGGTGAATATAAAGCACTGAAGCTCACCGAAGCCGAAGCACGCTGCTTTGAGCTGATGCTTCATGGCGATAGCTGCAAACCAGTGCCTAGAGCCACATCCAATGAACAATACGATGCATACCTCTGCGAAGCCAAAGGCCAGGGCCGCGATATTAAGAGAGTTATGACGCTCCTGCAGAAGTATCGGGAGTTTCTGCTTTGATAGATTTCAAAAAATTCTGGCCAAGCAATCTTTTTCTGCCATTGCCTTTTAAGCCCAAGCTAAATTCTCTTTAAATTCACCATGAGCTTCGTGAATCCGGTGTTTTATGTCGTAGTTAGGGCATTTTAAATTAAGATGCGTCATAAAAAAAGAAAAAAAGAGATGTAGGCTTTTGGCCTACACTGCGGGCATGACCAAAGACCTCTCGCCTGCAGCGCGGAACTCGCGTGCACCGCCCTTGCCGAAGCAAGTGCGGATATCAGCCCAGTCGAAGACCAGGCCGGGGTTGGCGAAGGTTACCTTGATCAAGGGGTTGCATGCGAAGGCATCCATGCGGCCGGCGTGTGCGGCGCTGGTGATGCCTGCGTACTCGCCCTGGTGACCTACGTTCATGGCGTAGTTGGGATAGTTGGCTCCCCTCAGCTCGAGTGGTGCGCCCTCGTCGGACTGGTAGGAGAATACGTTGGTTGGACCGCACTGATCCTGCAGGTCGTAGCCGAAGAAGCCCAGGCGTCCCCAGCCTTCCTTATGCAGGAGCATGGACAGGTACCAGCCGGCAAGGCCTATCTGGCTGTGTCCGGTAGCGATAGCCGATGTGATAGCGGAAGCAGCGGCCAGAACGGCAGCCCTCTGGGATCCACCGAAGTGATCCTCGAGCAGAGTCGGGAACTCCTCGTATTGCTCCATGCCGTAGGCGTTGACCTCAGTGGCCAGCATCTTGGCGGTATCCAGTTCCTTGGGTGCCTTGGCGAATCCTCCGAACTTGTCGTTGGCAAAGTCCACGCCGTAGTAGGAGAAGTCATCCAGCACATCGTTGGTGTAGGCTGCAGTGGCGTACTGGGTGAATCCCACACCGCCGGACATGTAGCTTCCCAGCCATATCTGGTCGTAGAGCATGGAGCCTGCGGCTACCACGTTCAGGGAAACCTTCACGGGATCGGCTGGGGCCACACGGGAGGTCTGGACCATATCGGACATGAAGCCGAAGGACAGGCCGCCGGGGTTGTTGGGTCCGCGTGCGCGTCTTGCGGGCAGCATCTCGGACATCTGCAGAACGGCAGCGTGCTTGGCGGCGTAGGCCAGATCAGCCACAGCGGCCTCACCGGCGCACATGTTGTAGGCGTCGATGAAGGTCATACATAGCTGCATAGCGCTCCACCGGGAGGTGGTGCCGCCGTCGCAGGACCTGACGACTATGGTTGGAATATGGATGGCCTGCCAGGTTGTCTTGCCGATGGCGGCCTTAAGGGCCTCTGCCTGCTCGGCCGGGAACAGCTTGTTGATGTCGATCTTGTACT